>NZ_JBHUXV010000126.1:0-25927 GCF_042669125.1 Streptomyces sp. NPDC057253
CTCTCGGGTCCCCTGGACCAGGGACCCCCCTCTCACCGTCTCAGCGGCCCGTGAGCTCCAACTCCAGCAGCCACTCCACCACTTCGGTGTGATGTCGGGCCTGGCGCGGATCGGCGCCCCACACGTACAGCCCGTGCCCGGCCACGACCACCGCCGGCATCCGAGGATCGCGCGCCGCCTCCAGACGGTCCCCGAGCACCTTCATGTCCTGGCTGTTGGCGATGACCGGCAGGGTCACCTCGACGTCGTGCGCGGGCTGGCCGACCCCCTTGAGCATCTCCAGGTCGCTGAAGACGATCCCGCCCGGCTCCCGCCTGCCCATCGCCACCGAGGCGACGGTGTGCACATGGACCACGGCACCGGCCCCGGTGAGCGCGGCCACGCGCGCGTGCAGCTCGGCCTCGGCGGACGGCTTGCCACCCTGTACGGCCGCTCCCTGCCCGTCCACCAACACCACGTCCGCGGGCGTCAGTTCACCCTTGTCGTGACCGCTGGCGGTGACGGCGAGCCGCAGCGGCTCACGCGAGAGCACCACGGACAGGTTGCCGGAGGTCCCCCGCATCCAGCCGAAGGAGGCGAACCGGGCGGACTCGGCGGCGAGGACCGCCCCCGCCTCTTCCAGGTCGAGTGCGCTGATGTCGGCGGTCACGTGGTGCTCCCAGAAACGGTGATCTCGTCGAACGTCCCCGCCGCAGCGTGGTCGCCGACGCCTTGCTCGAAGTACGGCTCCCCGGGCCGCCGGATCCCGACGGTGTGCCAGCCCGCCTCGCGGGCCGCGTCCAGCTCACCGGGCCGGTCGGAGAGGAACAGCAGACGGTCCGCCGCGATGCCGGTCGCCGAGGCGATCCGGCGGTACGACTCCGCCTCCTGCTTGGGTCCGGCGTTCTCGGTGTCGTAGAGCCCGGAGAGAAGGGAAGTCAGGTCGCCCTCGGGGCTGTTGGTGAACCACGCCCGCTGCGCCGCCACCGACCCCGAGGAGTAGACGTACAGCCGTACGCCCGACGCGTGCCAGGCGCGCACCCGCGGTACGACGTCGTCGTAGAAGTGCGAGACGAGCTCGCCCCGGGCGAAGCCCTCGGACCAGACGAGGCCCTGGAGCGTCTTCAGCGGGGTCGCCTTGCGGTCCTCGTCGAGCCAGGAGTTCAGCGCCTTCTCGACGCGTGCGGCGTCGGCGTCCGGTTCGCCGATCTCCTCGCGCACCTGGGCCACCGCCCGGGCCACCTCGGGCTCCTCGGCCCGCTCGGTGAGCAACTCGGCGAAGCGCGCCCGGGAGTAGGGATAGAGCACGTCGACGACGAACCCCGTGGCGCTCGTCGTGCCCTCGATGTCGAGCACCACGGCGTCGACCTCGTGACGCAGGCTCACGCCTGGTACCCGGCCGCGATCGTGTCGTAGTCCGGGAAGCGCGAGGCGATGGTGGAACCGGTGAAGTTGCCGATCCAGCCGTCCTCCTCGTGGAAGAAGCGGATCGCCGTGAAGGACGGGTTCGTGCCCATGTCGAACCAGTGGGTGGTGCCGCGCGGCACGCCCAGCAGGTCGCCCTTCTCGCAGAAGACCGCGTGCACCTCGCCGTTCACGTGCAGATAGAAGATGCCGGAGCCGGAGACGAAGAAACGCACCTCGTCATCGTCGTCGTGGGTGTGCTCCTGAAGGAACTTCTCCCGGGCCGCCTTGGCCTTCGCGGGGAACTCCGGGTCGTCGCTCGGGTGCAGACCGAGGACGTCGACCGTGGTGAAGCCCTCCTCGGCGTTCAGCTTGTCGATCTCGGGGCCGTAGGCGGCGAACACGGTCTCGCTGTCGGCGTCGAACGGGACGTCCTCGCGGACCGGCCACTGCTCGTAGCGCACGCCCAGCGGCTTCAGCGCCTCGGCGATCTCGGCGGGGTCCGAGGTGCGGCGGACCAGGGTCTCGGGGCCGGACTCGGACCAGGTGGTCAGCAGCGTCATGGGAACAACTCCAGGGCTCTGGAAGGGAAGTCCGGATACCGGGACAAGCACCGGACGGGCGGGGGAGGAAGAGGGGCGGCGGAGACGGTACGGCGAGGGCGGGTCAGCCGCGACACAGCGCGCGGCAACAGCGGCGCATGGCGGGCATGCACATCGCTTTCGCGTCAGCTGTCGTCATCGGGGCCTCACTGTGCCGGGTCGGATGCCGGTTCTGTGATGGTAACCGGGGCCGTGACCTGCACCTGGTGTGATGTAGTCGTTGTCTCACCTGCTGAGAAAGCGGTTCCAAAACATTTGACGTGTGGCTGAAATCGTTCTCATGATCTGCGTATGAAGACGCTGCTGCTCGTGCGGCGGCTGTACGTGGACCTGCTTCGGACGACCACCGCCAGCTGTCGCTGACCTCTTCCGGAGCCCTCTCGCGCCCCGCCACCTCCGACTTCGGTGGCGCATTTCCCCTGCCCGCTCCGGGACGCTCGCCTCTCTTGTCTTCTTCCCTTCACCCCTGGAGCCCTTCATGTCCCGCGCCCGTCTTCCCCTCGCCGCGCTGTCCCTCGCGTCCGTCTCCGCCCTCGTGCTCTCCGGCTGCTCGCAGTCCACGGACGCCTCGAAGAACACCGGCGACACCGCCGCCTCCGCCTCGGCCGCCACCGGCAAGAAGCCCGCCCCCTTCAGCGCGGGCGCGGTCAAGGTCGCCCTGGTCCGGCAGAGCGGCGCCGGCGACTACTTCGAGCAGTGGGGCAACGGCGCCAAGGCCCAGGCCAAGGCCCTCGGTATCGACCTGACGGTGTACGACGCCCAGGCCGACAACGCCAAGCAGGCCACCGACCTGTCCTCGGCGATCAACTCCGGCGCCAAGGCGATCATCATCGACCACGGCTTCCCGGCGACCATCCAGCCGGAGATCGACAAGGCCGTGAAGAAGGGCATCAAGGTCGTCGTCTACGACGTCGAGACGCCCACCAAGGGTGTGGTCAGCACCGAGCAGGACGACGCCAGCATGGCCCAGGCCGTCCTCGACGTGATGGCCAAGGACCTCGGCAAGAACGCCAAGGTCGGTTACGTCAACGTCGCCGGTTACGCGGCCCTCGACAAGCGGAACACCGTGTGGGCGAAGGAGGTCGCCGGTCAGGCCTGGAAGCAGCAGTTCAAGGTCGGCAAGGTCACCGACTCCACGGCCACTGACAACGTTCCCCTGGTCTCCGCCGCCCTCACCCAGCACTCCGACGTGACCGGCATCTTCGCCCCCTACGACGAGCTCGCCAAGGGCACGGTCCTCGCCGTCCAGAACAAGAAGCTCCAGGACAAGGTGAAGGTCTTCGGCGCGGACGTCTCCAACGCCGACATCCAGCAGATGACCGCCGCCGACAGCCCGTGGGTCGCCACCGCCGGCACCGACCCGTCCGCGGTCGGCGCCGCCGTCGTCCGCACCACCGCCCTGGAGCTGGCCGGTCAACTCAACAAGTCCTCCGTCGAGTTCCCGGCCGTCGCCATCACCCAGGACTTCCTGCGCGCGAAGAAGATCGAGAACATGGACCAGCTGCGGGCGGCCCTTCCCGCGCTGAACCTGTCCCAGGTCTCGACCGCGGACTGGATCTCGAATGTCGCCCACTGACGTCAGCCACGCAAAGGCAGCTGTCAGTCTCACGGATGTCAGCATGGCGTTCGGCGGCAAGACCGTGCTCGCCTCCGTCTCCCTCGACGTCGCCCCGGGCAGCGTGGTCGCGCTGCTCGGGGCGAACGGGGCCGGAAAGTCCACGCTGATCAAGATCCTGTCCGGCGTGCACACCGGTCACGGGGGCCAGGTACGGGTCGCGGGGGAGCCCGCCGCTCTCCAGTCCCCGCTCGCCGCCCGGCAGTTGGGCATCCAGACCGTGCACCAGCGCATCGGCGAGGGCGTCGTGCCGGGCCTCTCGGTCGCGGAGAACCTGGTCTTCGAGGAGCTGGCGCAGGCACGCGGCAACCCCTTCCTGAACGGGCGCCGGCTGCTGGCCCGCGCCCGCGAGATCCAGGCGGGCCTCGATCTCGGCTGGAGCGACGCCGTCCTCAAGAAGGACGTCACCGAACTCGGCATCTCCGACCGCCAGTTGCTGATCCTCGCCCGCGCCCTGGCCACCCGCCCCCGGCTGCTGATCCTCGACGAGCCGACCTCGGCCCTGTCCGCCGCCGAGGCCGAACGCCTCTTCGCCCTGGTGGAGAGGATGCGCGACGACGGCATCGCGGTCCTCTACGTCTCCCACCGCCTCGGCGAGATCGACGCGCTCGCCGACCGCCTGGTCGTCCTCAGGGACGGCCGTCTCACCGAGGACCAGACCAAGCCCTTCGACTGGGACGCGGCCCTGCGCGCGATGCTCGCCCAGGCCCAGGAGGCGACCACGGCACGACCCGTACGGGAGGGCGCCGAAGGCGAGGTCGTGCTCTCCCTGCGGGGCGTACGGCTCTTCGAAGGCCGAGCCCCTCTCGACCTCGACCTGCGCACCGGCGAAGTCACCGGCATCGTGGGCCTGTTGGGCGCCGGGAAGACCGAGCTGGCCCGCGGCCTGTTCGGCGCCGAGCCCTTCAGCACCGGCTCCACCGCACTGGACGGCGAGCCGTACGCGCCGAAGAGGCCCGCCGACGCCATCCGGGCCGGAGTCCACCTCGTCCCCGAGGACCGGCACGCCGACGCCCTCGTCCCCGGCTGGTCGCTGGCCCAGAACGTCTCGCTGCCGTTCCTGAAGTCCCTCTCGAGAGCCGGACTCGTTCAGCGCGGCAAGGAGGACACCCTCGGCCGCGACACCATCGAGGCCCTCGGTGTCGTCGCCCGCGACGAGCACAGCACCGTGGAGGAGCTGTCCGGCGGCAACCAGCAGAAGGTCGTCGTCGGCCGCTGGCTCGCCGAGACCCCCCGAGTCCTCATCCTGGACGAGCCGTTCCGAGGCGTGGACATCGGTGCCCGCCGGGACATCGGCCGCCGCGCCCGGACCCTCGCCGCCGAGGGCGCCGCCGTGCTCGTCCTGTCCGCCGACGTCGACGAGGTCCTGGAGATCGCCGACCGGGTCGTCGTGCTCGCCGCCGGTGAGATCCACCTCGACGCGTACGGCGAGGACGCGGAACGCGACCGCGTGATCCAGACCATCTCGGCGTCCGTGTGACCCCGGCTCCCTGAGGAACTACGCCATGACCACCACCCAGAGCACGGAAGTCCCCACGAAGGCGGCGCTCCCGTCCGCCGGCAGCACCGCCGTACGCGTCCAGAACGCCGTCATCAAGTACGGCTTCATCTTCGTCACGGTCGCGCTGTTCCTGTACTTCGCGCTCAGCGAGGGCTCCTTCCGCGAGTCGGCGACCCTCCTCGACACCCTCCGCTACGTCTCCGTCGCCGCGATCCTCGGCCTCGGCGTCACCCTCACCATGGCCGTCGGCGGGATGGACATGTCCGTCGGCGCGGTCGCGGGCCTCGGCGTCTCGGTCGCCGCCCAGACGATGGTCGTCCAGAACCAGGTCGGCACGGTCGCCATCGTCGCGGTCCTCGCGGCCGGCGCCCTCGCCGGCCTGCTCAACGCGCTGCTGATCGTCGTACTGAAGATCCCCGACATGCTCGCCACCCTCGGCACCATGTTCGTGATCCAGGGCGGCAAGCTCATCCTGGTCGACGGCCAGTCCATCACCCCGGGCATGACCCTGGACGACGGCACCACGGCCCCCGGCCGGTTCACCGCCGGGTTCCTGCGCATCGACCGCGGCACGGTCCTCGGCATCCCGATCTCCGTGCTGATCTTCGGCGGACTGACCCTCGCCGCCTGGGTCTTCCTCGCCCGCACCCGCTGGGGCCGGGTGCTGTACGCCATCGGCGCCAACCCCGAGGCCTCCCGCCTGGCCGGCATCCGCGTCGGCGCGTACCGGGCGCTCGCCTACGTCCTCTCGGGCGTCCTCGCCTCGATCGGCGGGCTGATCCTGGCGTCCCGGATCGGCCAGGGCGATGTCTCGGCCGGAACGTCCCAGCTCCTGGAGGCGGTTGCGGTGGCCCTCGTCGGCACCTCGGTCCTGGGCCGGGGCCGCCCCAACGTCTGGGGCACGGCCCTCGGCGCGGTGCTCATCGGCATCATCACCACCGGCCTGACCATCAAGGGACTGCCCTACTACACCCAGGACGTCGTCGAGGGCGCGGTCCTCATCCTCGCCCTGGTCTTCAGCTTCACGTTGTCCAAGCGCCGTACCGCATAGGGGAGTTCAGATGGGTTACCGCATCCTGGAGACCGAGGACATCCCGGCGTACCTGCGCGAGCGCGGCCACTGGGAGGACCTGGACGACATCGAGGTCCGCGAGGTCTCCGACGGGAACGTCAACCGGGTGTTCCTCGCCTCGAACGCCTCCGGCACCCGCAGCCTCGCCCTCAAACAGGCGCTGCCCTGGGTACGCGTCGCCGGTCCCTCCTGGCCGTTGAGCCCGGACCGCGCCAACGCCGAGGCCCGCGCCTACGAGCAGCTCGCCAAGGTCGCACCCGAGGAGATCCCGGCGATCCACGGCTACGACCCCGAGAACTACGCCCTCGTCATGGAGGACCTCTCCGACCTGGAGGTCCTGCGCACGGTCCTCAACGAGGGCGCGTCCTACGGCCCGCACACCTCCCCGCAGATCGGCCGCCTGGTGGCCCGACTCGCCTTCTCCACCAGCGACTTCGGCATGCCCTCCGCCGAACGCAAGGCGCTGATCGCGGCCTCGGTCAACCCGGAGCTGTGCAAGATCACCGAGGACGTGGTCCTGTCCGAGCCGTACATCGAGCACGAGCACAACCACTGGCACGAGGGGGTGGACGACCTGGCGGCAGCCTTCCGCTCCGACGCCGTGCTCCGCACCGAGGTCGCCGACCTCCGCCACGTCTTCATGACCAGCGCCCAGGCCCTCCTGCACGGCGACCTCCACTCGGGCAGCGTCATGGTCGGCACCCGGGAAGGCGCCCCGGTCGTGCGCGTCTTCGACCCCGAGTTCTCCTTCGTGGGCCCGATCGGCTTCGACCTCGGCCTGTACTGGGCGAACGCGCTGGTCTCCGAGGAACGGGCCCGCGCGCTGGGCCGCTTGACGGACCACGCGGACCAACTCCGGCTGTCCTGGGAGGCGTTCGAGGCCGAGTTCCGCCACCTGTGGCCGACCCGCGTCGACACCTTCTTCGACGACGCCTACCTGGACCGCTTCCTGGGGCGGGTCTGGACCGACTCCCTGGGCTTCGCGGGCACGGAGATCATCCGCAGGATCATCGGCTTCGCGCACTTGACGGACCTGACCACACTCCCGGACCCGGTGGAGGCATCCCGCAGGGCACTGCTGATCGGCCGCGAACTGATCGTGCGCCGCGAGGAGTTGAGGAACGTTCACGCTGTAAGGGCGGTAGTGCAACCCACTTAGCCCGCAGACGGCACAAAAGGGCGGCCCCTCACGACGAGGAGCCGCCCTTTCCGTGTTTCCGCCTACTTCTTGTCGAGCACGTCCTGCACCTTCGCGCGCACCTCGTCCGTGGCCAGGCCGCGGATCGTGAGGGTCGTGCGGCGGCGCAGCACGTCGTCCTGGGTCTCGGCCCACTCGTTGTCGCGGGCGTAGACGACCTGCGCCCAGATCTCCGGGGCGTCGGGGTGCACCCGCCGGCCCAGCTCCGGGTTCTCGTTGGCCAGGCGCGCGATGTCGAAGGCCAGCGAGCCGTAGTGGGTCGCCAGGTGCTTCGCCGTGTCGGCCGCCATGCGGGGGCCCGGCGCCGGGTTGTCGACCAGCAGCCGGTGCGCGACCGCGCGCGGGTTGGCGACACCCGGGAGGGGGAGCTTCTTAGGCAGCGAGGAGATCGGCTCGAAGTCGTCGCCCAGCGGAGCGCCCGGCAGCGCCTCCAGCTTCTGCATGACCGTACGACCGATGTGCCGGAAGGTCGTCCACTTGCCGCCCGCCACGGACAGCATCCCGCCCCGGCCCTCGGTGACCACGGTCTCGCGCTTGGCCTTGGCGGTGTCGCCGGGACCGCCCGGCAGCACCCGCAGACCGGCGAAGGCGTAGGTGATGAGGTCACGGTCGAGCTGCTGGTCGCGGATGGAGAACGCGGCCTCGTCGAGTATCTGGGCCGTGTCCTTCTCGGTGACCGAGACGTCCGCCGGGTCGCCCTCGAACTCCTCGTCCGTGGTGCCGAGGAGCAGCATGTCCTCCCACGGCAGCGCGAAGGTGATCCGGTACTTGTCGATCGGGGTGGCCAGCGCGGCCTTCCAGGGCGCGGTCCGCTTCAGGACCAGGTGCGCGCCCTTGGACAGCCGGATGGACGGAGCCGCGTTCGGGTCCTCCATCCTGCGCAGGTGGTCCACCCACGGGCCGGTCGCGTTGAGCACGAGCCGGGCGTTGACGCCGAACTCGTCACCGGACTGGCGGTCGCGCAGGTCCGCGCCCGTCACCCGGCCCTTGGTGAACCGCAGCCCGGTCACCTCGGCGTGGTTGAGCACGACCGCGCCCGCCTCGACGGCCGCGCGGACCGTCATCAGCGCCATGCGCGCGTCGTTCATCTGGTCGTCGCCGTACACGGCCACGGCCTTGAGGTTGTCGGTGCGCAGCTCCGGCACGTCCTGCGCCGCCTTGGCGGGGGACAGGAGGTGACCGACGCCGTCACCGAACGCGGAGAGCGCGGAGTAGGCGAAGACGCCCGCCCCGAGCTTCGCCGCGCCGTGCGGCCCGCCCTTGTACACGGGGAGGTAGAAGGTGAGCGGGTTCGCCAGGTGGGGGGCCACCTGGCGGGAGACCGCACGGCGCTCGAAGTGGTTCTCCGCCACCAGCTTCACCGCGCCGGTCTGCAAGTAGCGCAGACCGCCGTGGAGCAGCTTGGAGGAGGCGGAGGAGGTGGCGCCGGCGAAGTCGCCGGCGTCGACCAGGGCCACCCTCAGGCCGGACTGCGCGGCGTGCCAGGCGGTGGAGATGCCCAGGATGCCGCCGCCGATCACGAGAAGGTCGTACGACGCCTTGGCGAGCTGCTCCCGGGTCTCGGCGCGGCTCGGGTTCGAGCCGGAGGCCGGGCGTGTACCGAGGGCAGGCACGGACTGGAGGGTGGACTGACTGGTCATGTGGGGTTCTTACTCCTCGTCAGAGCTGTTGAGGGTGTTTCTCAGCTCTCGTCGTCCTCGAGCCAGCCCATGGTCCGCTCGACGGCCTTGAGCCAGCTCTTGTACTCACGGTCGCGGGCGTCCGCGTCCATGCGGGGGGTCCACTCGGCGGCCCGGCGCCAGTTGGCGCGCAGGTCGTCGGTGCTGGTCCAGAAGCCGACGGCGAGACCGGCGGCGTAGGCGGCACCGAGGCAGGTGGTCTCGGCGACCATCGGGCGCACCACGGGCGCGTCCAGGAAGTCCGAGAGGGTCTGCATCAGCAGGTTGTTGGAGGTCATGCCGCCGTCGACCTTGAGGGCCGCGAGCTCGACGCCCGAGTCCTTGGTCATGGCGTCCGTGATCTCACGGGTCTGCCAGGCGGTGGCCTCCAGGACGGCGCGGGCCAGGTGCGCCTTGGTGACGTACCGGGTCAGACCGGCGATCACACCGCGGGCGTCGGAGCGCCAGTACGGGGCGAACAGACCGGAGAAGGCCGGCACGAAGTACGCGCCGCCGTTGTCCTCGACGGAGAGCGCGAGCGTCTCGATCTCGGCGGCGGTGGAGATCAGGCCCATCTGGTCGCGCATCCACTGCACCAGCGAACCGGTGACGGCGATCGAGCCCTCCAGGGCGTAGACCGGCTTGTCGTCGCCGATCCGGTAGCCGACCGTGGTCAGCAGGCCCGAGTAGGAGTTGATGATCTTCTCGCCGGTGTTCATCAGCATGAAGGTGCCGGTGCCGTACGTCGACTTGGCCTCGCCCTCGGCGAAGCAGGTCTGGCCGAACAGGGCCGCCTGCTGGTCGCCGAGCGCGGAGGCGACCGGGATGCCGCCGAGCAGGTCGCCCAGCTTGCCGCCGGTGACCTCGCCGTAGACCTCGGCGGAGGAGCGGATCTCCGGGAGCATCGACAGCGGCACGCCGATGGACTCGGCGATCTTCTCGTCCCACTCCAGCGTGTGGAGGTTCATCAGCATGGTGCGGGAGGCGTTGGTGACGTCGGTGTAGTGCTTGCCGCCGTCGACACCACCGGTCAGGTTCCAGATGACCCAGGTGTCCATGGTGCCGAAGAGGATGTCGCCGCGCTCGGCGCGCTCGCGCAGCCCCTCGACGTTGTCGAGCAGCCAGCGGGCCTTCGGGCCGGCGAAGTAGGAGGCCAGCGGCAGACCGGTCTCGCGGCGGAAGCGGTCCTGGCCGACGTTGCGGCCGAGCTCCTTGCACAGCGCGTCGGTGCGGGTGTCCTGCCAGACGATGGCGTTGTGGACGGGCTCACCGGTGTTCTTGTCCCAGAGGAGAGTCGTCTCGCGCTGGTTGGTGATGCCGATGGCCTTGATGTCGTCCCGGGTGATGCCGGCCTTCTGGATGGCTCCGGCGACGACTTCCTGGACGTTGGTCCAGATCTCGTTGGCGTTGTGCTCGACCCAGCCCGGCTTCGGGAAGATCTGCTCGTGCTCCTTCTGGTCGACCGAGACGATACGGCCGTCCTTGTCGAAGACGATGCAGCGGCTGGAGGTGGTGCCCTGGTCGATGGCGGCGATGAAGGGGCCGGCGGTGTGGGCGTCGGTCACTGTCTACTCCTGGGGTTCCGTGGGTTTCGGGGGACGTTCTACCGGTGCTTTAAGCAAAAGCGACGTTGTAGATGCCTGCGGCGATCGCGCCGCCGATCAGCGGACCGGCGATCGGGACCCAGGCGTAGCCCCAGTCGGAACCACCCTTGTTGGGCAGGGGCAGGAGGGCGTGCACGATACGCGGACCGAGGTCACGGGCCGGGTTGATCGCGTAACCGGTCGGGCCACCGAGGGACAGACCGATGGAGACCACGACGAACGCGGTGATGAGGGCGCCGAGGGTGCCCAGGCCCTTGCCGTCGCCGTTGAGGCCCTGGGTGAGGACGGCGAGCACCAGCACGATGGTGCCGATGACCTCGGTGGCGACGTTCTGCCAGGCGACCCGGACCTCGGGACCGGTGGAGAAGATGCCCAGGACCGGGCCGGCGCCCTTCTCCTGCGCCTCGACGGCCTTGGCCGCGGTGGCCTGGGCGCCGGGAGCGCCGACGATCTCCTTGTCGGTGAGGTGCGCGTGGAACTGGCCGTAGTAGGCGATCCAGACCAGCGCCGCGCCGATCATGGCGCCGAGGAGCTGACCGCCCCAGTAGATCGGGACGTCACTCCAGGAGATGCCGTCCTTCTTGAGCGCGAGGGCGAGCGTCACGGCCGGGTTGAGGTGGGCGCCGGAGAGCGGCGCCGAGGTGTAGACGGCCGTCAGAACGGCGAAACCCCACCCGAAGGTGATGGCGAGCCAGCCGGCGTTGCGGGCCTTGGAGGCCTTCAGCGTCACGGCGGCGCAGACACCGCCGCCGAGCAGGATGAGTATGGCGGTACCGATGGTCTCGCCGATGAAGATGTCGGAGCTGGACACCCGCGACTCCTTTGTCCTTCGTCCAGGGGACCGAACCCCGGGTCCCTCCGGAGGTTCGAGCTGCCCTCGGGGGTGAGGGCGATGCCGGCCCATGGCGTTGTCACACTCTAGCGCGTATTGCCGGTAGGTGTTCGACAATGCCGACCGATGGACGGGAGTCTTGCTCCGGGGTTACGTGCACGTCAAGGGTTCTGTTGTCGAAAACTCGATCGTTATTGGCGGCTGTGAGTCAACGATCATGTTTTGGCGGTTTGTGACGTTATGTCAGGGTACGACTGAGGGCCGGTACGTCACCCGACGTGCCGGCCCCTCTCGCGGTCCTCGGGACCGCTTCAGGCAGCGCTCAGAACCGCCCCGCGCCCAGATCCCGCGACACCGCGCGGGCGCAGTCCCGGACCGCCGCGATCAGCTCCGGACGCAGCGCACCCTCCTCGTCGGGCCGGCACAGCCGCTCCACGGCCCCGGTGATCCCGACCGCGCCGACCGGCATGCGCCGCCGGTCATGGATGGGCGCGGCGATGGACGCGACGCCCTCCCAGGTCTCCTCGATGTCCGCCGCGTACCCACGCGCGCGCGTGATGTCGAGGATCTGCTCGAAGTCCTCCAGCTCGCACACGGTCCGGTCGGTGAACGGCTTGCGGTCGCTCTCCAGTGCCTCGCTGTGCGCCACCGGGTCGTACGCCGACAGCACCTTGCCCAGCGCCGTGCAGTGCAGCGGCTGCATGGCCCCGATCTCCAGCACCTGCCGGCTGTCGTCGGGCCGGAACACGTGGTGCACGATCAGCACGCCCTGCTGGTGCAGCACGCCCAGATGGACGCTCTCGCCGCTGGAGCGGGCCAGGTCGTCGGTCCACACCAGCGCACGCGCGCGCAGCTCGTGCACGTCGAGATAGGTGGTGCCCAGGCGCAAAAGCTCGGCGCCCAGCTGATACCGCCCCGAGGCCTCGTCCTGCTCCACGAACCCCTCCGCCTGGAGGGTGCGCAGGATGCCGTGCGCGGTGCCCTTGGCCAGGTCCAGGGACGAGGCGATGTCCGACAGGCCGAGTCTCCGCTCGCCGCCCGCGAGGAGCCGCAGCATCGCGGCCGCCCGTTCGAGCGACTGGATGTTCCGTGCCATCGCCGTGCTGCCTCCGTCCCCTTCGACTGCCGAGTGTTACGGCGTCGCTGCCAGTGTTCGGCAATGCCGAACACTACCGGTCCATGCCGACCTCCCGCTAATGGTCGGTCGACATCTGTTGCGTCACTGGTATCCCGCCGGTGACCTGCCCGCCATCCTCGTCCGTCCCGTGGACGTGCCGACCATCCGCACCGGGACCCGGCTACCCTGGCGTGGTGCGCCCGGCGTGGGACGTCTCGCGGGCGCCATGAAGCCGACAGCCGTCGCAACTGAGGGAGCCCTTTCATGGCCTCGTCGCCACTGACCCCTTCCGCCGACAGCCGGACCCGTGTGTCCGCGCTCCGCGAGGCGCTCGCCACCAGAGTGGTGGTCGCCGACGGAGCGATGGGCACCATGTTGCAGGCCCAGGACCCCACTCTTGAGGACTTCGAGAACCTTGAGGGCTGCAACGAGATCCTGAACGTCACCCGCCCCGACATCGTCCGCTCGGTCCACGACGCCTACTTCGAGGTGGGCGTCGACTGCGTGGAGACCAACACCTTCGGCTCCAACCACACGGCCGCGTCCGAGTACGACATCGCCGACCGCGTGCACGAACTGTCCGAGGCCGGTGCCCGGATCGCCCGCGAGGCGGCCGACGAGCACACCGCCCGCGACGGCCGTCAGCGCTGGGTCCTGGGCTCCGTCGGCCCCGGCACCAAGCTGCCCACCCTCGGCCACATCGACTACGCCACCATCCGCGACGGCTACCAGGCCAACGTGGAGGGCCTCCTCGCCGGCGGCGCCGACGCCCTCATCGTGGAGACCACTCAGGACCTGCTCCAGACGAAGGCCTCCGTGCTGGGTGCCCGCCGCGCGCTGGAGGCGACCGGCGCCGACGTACCGCTGGTGGTCTCCATGGCCTTCGAGACCACCGGCACCATGCTGCTGGGCTCGGAGATCGGCGCCGCGCTGACCGCGCTGGAGCCGCTCGGCATCGACATGATCGGCCTGAACTGCTCGACCGGCCCCGCCGAGATGAGCGAGCACCTGCGCTACCTCGCCCGGCACTCCCGCATCCCGCTGCTGTGCATGCCGAACGCGGGCCTGCCGATCCTCACCAAGGACGGCGCGCACTTCCCGCTCGACCCCGAGGGCCTGGCCGACGCCCAGGAGAACTTCGTCCGGGACTACGGCCTCTCCCTGATCGGCGGCTGCTGCGGCACCACCCCCGAGCACCTGCGCCAGGTCGTCGACCGCGTCCGCGACCTCACGCCCGCCGAGCGCACCCCGCACCCCGAGCCCGGCGCCGCGTCTCTCTACCAGACGGTCCCGTTCCGCCAGGACACCTCCTACCTGGCCATCGGTGAGCGCACCAACGCCAACGGCTCGAAGAAGTTCCGCGAGGCCATGCTGGAGGCCCGCTGGGACGACTGCGTGGAGATGGCCCGCGAGCAGATCCGCGAGGGCGCCCACATGCTGGACCTGTGCGTCGACTACGTCGGCCGGGACGGCGTGGCGGACATGCAGGAGCTGGCCGGCCGGTTCGCCACCGCCTCCACCCTGCCGATCGTCCTGGACTCCACCGAGGTCCCCGTCATCCAGGCCGGCCTGGAGAAGCTCGGCGGCCGCGCGGTCATCAACTCCGTCAACTACGAGGACGGCGACGGCCCCGAGTCCCGCTTCGCGAAGGTCACCCGGCTCGCCAAGGAGCACGGCGCCGCGCTGATCGCGCTGACCATCGACGAGGAGGGCCAGGCCCGCACCCCCGAGACCAAGGTCGCCATCGCCGAGCGGCTGATCGAGGACCTGACGGCCAACTGGGGCATCCACGAGTCGGACATCCTCATCGACACCCTGACCTTCACCATCTGCACCGGTCAGGAGGAGTCCCGCAAGGACGGCATCGCCACCATCGAGGCGATCCGCGAGCTCAAGCGCCGCCACCCCGACGTGCAGACCACGCTGGGCCTGTCCAACATCTCCTTCGGCCTCAACCCGGCCGCCCGCATCCTGCTCAACTCGGTCTTCCTCGACGAGTGCGTCAAGGCGGGCCTGGACTCGGCGATCGTCCACGCGTCGAAGATCCTCCCGATCGCCCGCTTCAGCGAGGAGGAGGTCCAGACCGCCCTCGACCTCATCTACGACCGCCGCAGCGAGGGCTACGACCCCCTCCAGAAGCTGATGGCCCTGTTCGAGGGTGCCACCGCCAAGTCCCTCAAGGCGGGCAAGGCCGAGGAGCTGGCCGCGCTCCCGCTGGAGGAGCGCCTCAAGCGCCGCATCATCGACGGCGAGAAGAACGGCCTGGAGGCCGACCTCGACGAGGCCCTCCAGACGCGCCCCGCCCTCGACATCGTCAACGACACCCTCCTGGACGGCATGAAGGTCGTCGGTGAGCTCTTCGGCTCCGGCCAGATGCAGCTGCCCTTCGTGCTCCAGTCCGCCGAGGTCATGAAGACCGCGGTGGCCTACCTCGAACCGCACATGGAGAAGGTCGAGGGCGAGGAGGCCGGCAAGGGCACCATCGTGCTGGCCACCGTGCGCGGCGACGTCCACGACATCGGCAAGAACCTCGTCGACATCATCCTGTCCAACAACGGCTACAACGTGGTCAACCTGGGCATCAAGCAGCCGGTCTCCGCGATCCTGGACGCCGCCGCCGAGCACCGCGCCGACGTCATCGGCATGTCGGGGCTGCTGGTCAAGTCCACGGTGATCATGAAGGAGAACCTGGAGGAGCTCAACTCCCGCGGCCTGGCCGCCGACTTCCCGGTCATCCTCGGCGGAGCCGCGCTGACGAGGGCGTACGTCGAACAGGACCTGCACGAGATCTACGAGGGCGAAGTCCGCTACGCCCGCGACGCGTTCGAGGGCCTGCGCCTCATGGACGCCCTGATCGGCGTCAAGCGGGGCGTGCCCGGGGCGAAGCTGCCCGAACTCAAGCAGCGCCGGGTGCGTGCCGGTGCCGTACAGGTCGAGGAGGAGCGGCCCGAGGAGGGGCACGTCCGCTCCGACGTGGCCACCGACAACCCGGTGCCCACTCCGCCGTTCTGGGACACCCGCGTGATCAAGGGCATCCAGCTCAAGGAGTACGCCTCCTGGCTCGACGAGGGCGCCCTGTTCAAGGGCCAGTGGGGGCTCAAGCAGGCCCGTACCGGTGAGGGACCGACCTACGAGGAGCTCGTCGAGACCGAGGGCCGGCCCCGGCTGCGCGGCCTCCTCGACCAGCTCCAGACCGAGAACCTCCTGGAAGCCGCCGTCGTCTACGGCTACTTCCCGTGCGTGTCCAAGGACGACGACCTGATCATCCTGGACGAGGAGGGCAACGAACGCACCCGCTTCACCTTCCCGCGCCAGCGCCGCGGCCGCCGGCTGTGCCTCGCCGACTTCTTCCGCCCGGAGGAGTCGGGGGAGACGGACGTCGTCGGCCTCCAGGTCGTCACCGTCGGCTCCCGGATCGGCGAGCAGACGGCCAAGCTCTTCGAGGCGAACGCCTACCGCGACTACCTCGAACTGCACGGCCTGTCCGTCCAGCTGGCCGAGGCACTCGCCGAGTACTGGCACGCGCGCGTGCGGTCCGAGCTCGGCTTCTCCGGCGAGGACCCCAACGAGATCGAGGACATGTTCGCCCTGAAGTACCGGGGCGCCCGCTTCTCGCTGGGCTACGGCGCCTGCCCCAACCTGGAGGACCGGGCCAAGATCGCCGACCTGCTCCGGCCCGAGCGCATCGGCGTCCACCTCAGCGAGGAGTTCCAGCTGCACCCCGAGCAGTCCACGGACGCGATCGTGATCCACCACCCGGAGGCGAAGTACTTCAACGCCCGCTGACGCCGCTCACCGGGCCGCCCGCGGCTCCACGGAGCGCTCGCCGAGCACACTGATCGGATAAGTCGTACACTGGTCGGTCCACCGCAGGCCGGTTCCCTTCGTGGGAACCGGCCTGCTCGTCCCTCAAGGAGGTACGTGGATGACCAGCACGGTCCCCGCACCAGTAACCCGTACGGCAGACGGCTCCGCCCTCCAGGCCGTCCTCCTCGACATGGACGGCACCCTGGTGGACACCGAGGGCTTCTGGTGGGACGTCGAGGTCGAGATCTTCGCCCGCCTCGGCCACACCCTCGACGACTCCTGGCGCCATGTCGTGGTCGGCGGCCCCATGACCCGCAGCGCCGGCTTCCTCATCGAGGCCACCGGCGCCGACATCACCCTCCCCGAGCTCACCGTCCTGCTCAACCAGGGCTTCGAGGACCGCATCGGCCGCGACCTGCCCGTGATGCCCGGCGCCCCCCGGCTGCTCGCCGAGCTCTCCGCCCACCGGATCCCCACGGCCCTGGTCTCCGCCTCGCACCGGCGCATCATCGACCGCGTCCTCACCTCGCTCGGCCCCCAGCACTTCGCCCTGACGGTCGCGGGCGACGAGGTGTCGCGCACCAAGCCGCACCCCGACCCCTACCTGTTCGCCGCCGCCGGACTCGGCGCGGATCCGGCCAGATGCGCGGTCGTCGAGGACACCGCGACCGGAGTGGCCGCGGCCGAGGCCGCAGGCTGCCAGGTCGTGGCCGTGCCCTCCGTCGCGCCCATCCAGCCCGCGCCCGGACGCACCGTCGTGGGCTCCCTCGAAGAGATCGACCTGACTTTCCTGCGCGGCTTGATCAGCCTTCGATGACGGAAATGCCTCCGGTGTTCACCCAGCGTGCAACGCGGATAGCGCGGTAATTCCCCAGACTCTCGTCGAAAGAATTCGAAGCGCGCCGGATGGCCGAATTCCGGTCGGCTGCCGCCCCGTTACGGGTGTGAGGTTCCCCACTCGACGGAGGCTCGACAGTCGGGCGAGCCTGTGCCGGATGCCCCGCTCCCGGAGCCCCGGCCGTGCCCATGTGTCCCGATTGATGGAATCCTGCACTAATCCTTCCCCCGTCGGGTTTTCGGTGCGTCCACGCCCGGTTCCGCTGTGTGATGGCACTTCAACTCCGGTGCCCGCGAACCCTCCTTCAGGTGCGGACTAATCTCCTGCTGAGAACCTCGCCCCACCCCCGTGATCCGCCGCACCACCCATGCATGTCGGGTACACGGACCCAAGAGCTCTGGAGAAACTCGAGCATGAACCGCAAGACTTTGGTGCTGCCGACCGTCATCGGTCTGCTCGCGCCGGTACTCGCCGCCTGCGGCGGGACCGACAGCGGCAGCGGCTCGAGCGATGCGATCGTCGTCGGTACCACCGACCGGTTCACCGCCACCAAGGACGCTCCGGCGCCGCTCGACCCCGCCTACGCCTACGACGTCGGCACCTGGAACGTTCTGCGCCAGACCGTGCAGACCCTGATGATCCAGCCCAAGGGCGACGGCGACCCCGTCCCCGAGGCGGCCCAGTCCTGCGGCTTCAGCGACAGCGGCAACGAACGCTACGTCTGCACCCTGCGCGACGGCCTGAAGTTCGCGAACGGCGACGCCATCACCGCGGCCGACGTGAAGTACTCCATCGACCGCGCCCGTGCCCTCAAGGCCGACTCCGGCGTCTTCGCCCTGCTGTCCACCATCGACACCGTCGAGACCAAGGGCGACCGCGAGGTCATCTTCCACCTCAAGACCGCCGACGCCACCTTCCCGTACAAGCTGTCGACCCCGGTCGCCGGCATCGTCAACCCCGACGACTACGAGAAGGGCAAGCTCCGCGACGGCTTCGACGTCGACGGCTCCGGCCCCTACACCATGAAGCCCGACGTCGAGAACGACGAGCTCGTCGACGCCGTGTTCACCAAGAACCCCAACTACAAGGGGTCGTTGACGGTGAACAACGACAAGGTCGAACTGCGCTCCTTCAGCGACGCCGAGGCCATGGGCAGCGCCCTCAGCAAGGGCGACATCGACCTGATGACCCGCACCATGTCGCCCACGCAGATCCAGAAGCTCTCGAACGAGTCCGGCGGCGACATCGACCTCGTCGAGATGGCCGGCCTGGAGATCCGCTACCTCGCCTTCAACACCAAGGCCCCCAGCGTGGAGTCCAGGGCGGTACGCCAGGCCATGGCCCAGCTGATCAACCGCAGCGAACTCGTCTCCAAGGTCTACGGCACCCAGGCCGAGCCGCTCTTCTCGCTGGTCCCGGCCTCCATCACCGGCCACTCCAACGCGTTCTTCAACAAGTACGGCGACCCGAGCGTCACCAAGGCCAAGTCGCTGCTGAACCAGGCCAACATCACCACCCCGGTGAAGCTGACCCTCCACTACACGACCGACCACTACGGGCCGGCCACCAAGGAGGAGTTCGAGGACCTGCGCAAGCAGCTCAACGACAGCGGGCTCTTCGAGGTCAGCATCCAGGGCACCCCCTGGGACACCTTCCGCCCGGCCGAGCAGAAGGGCAAGTACGACGTCTACGGCATGGGCTGGTTCCCGGACTTCCCCGACGCCGACAACTACCTGGCGCCCTTCCTCGACAAGGACAACTTCCTCGGCTCGCCGTACGCCAACGCCCAGATCCGCAACACCCTGATTCCGGACTCCCGCCGCGAGGCCGACCGCATCGCCGCCGCCGGAAGCCTCACCGAGATCCAGGACATCGTCGCCGACGACGTCCCCGTGCTGCCCCTGTGGCAGGGCAACCAGTACGTCGCCGCACGCGACGACGTCACGGGCACCGCCTACGTCCTCAACTCCTCGTCGACGCTGCAGCTGTGGGAACTCGGCAAGGGCGTGAGCGGCTGACCGGCCGACGCCCCCTTCGCCCCGAGCCGCGGCGGACCCGCCCGGCATCCCGAAAAAGAATCGACGACAAGGCATTCGCACGTGAACAAGCGCTTCCAGTGGCCTGTCCTGCCGCTCGTGGCAGGCCTGGCCTCCGGCCTGCTGACCGGCTGCGGCACGGGGTCCGGTGACTCCGGTTCCGGCGGCTCCTCCGTGGTCATGGGGATGTCCGACGACGTCCTCGCCACCGACCCGGCCTCCGGCTACGACCCCGGCTCCTGGCTGTTGTTCAACAACGTCTTCCAGTCGCTGCTCGGCTTCCCCAAGGGCGGCACCGAACCGGAGCCGGACGCCGCCGAGAAGTGCGAGTTCACCGACACCAAGACCCAGGTGTACGAGTGCACCCTCAAGGACGGCCTCAAGTTCAGCAACGGTGACCCGCTCACCTCGAAGGACGTCAAGTTCTCCTTCGACCGCACGCTGAAGATCGACGACGACGCCGGTCCCGCGATCATGTTCCCGATGCTCGACAAGGTCGAGACCCCGGACGCGAAGACCGTCGTCTTCAAGCTCAACACCCCGGACGCCACCTTCCCCAGCAAGATCGCCTCCGGCGCCGGCTCGATCGTCGACCACACCCAGTACGACGCCGACGGCCTCCGCAAGGACGGCAAGGCGGTCGGCTCCGGCCCGTACAAGCTCGACTCGTTCGACGACGACCAGGCCGTCTTCTCCGTCAACGAGAACTACAAGGGCAGCGCCGAGACCCACAACTCCGGCGTCACGCTGAAGTTCTTCCACGGCGACCAGGGCGCCCTGAAGACCGCCCTGACCGACAACAAGATCGACCTCGCCTACCGCGGTCTGACCGCCGGCGACATCACCGACATCGAGAACGCCTCGCCCGACTCCGGAGTCGAGGTCGTCGAGGGCACCAGCGCCGAGGTCCAGCACCTCGTCTTCAACATGAACGACCCGGTCACGGGCCGGATCGGGGTCCGCAAGGCGATCGCCTACCTGCTCGACCGCGAAGCCCTCATCCACGACGTCTACCAGGGCACCGCCACCGCGCTCTACTCGATCATCCCGGCCGGTATCGCGGGCCACAACACGGCCTTCTTCGACACCTACGGTGCCCAGCCCTCCCGGGCCAAGGCCGCCAGTGCGCTCGCCGACGACGGCGTCACCGGCAAGGTCAAGCTGACCCTGTGGTCCACGCCCTCCCGCTACGGCCCGGCCACCGACCAGGAACTCAGGACGATCGCCAAGCAGCTCAACGCGAGCGGACTGTTCGACGCCGACGTGAAGTCCGTGGCCTTCGACCAGTACGAGAAGGACATCGCCGCCGGCAAGTACGGCGTCTACGTGAAGGGCTGGGTGCCCGACTACCCGGACGCCGACAACTTCACGGCCCCCTTCTTCGGCAAGGGCAACGTGCTGGACAACAACTACAGCAACAGCAAGATCACCGGCACCCTGATCCCCGAGACCGCCGCCCAGCCGGACCGCTCCGCCACGGACGACCACTTCGGCACCCTCCAGGACATCGTCGCCCGGGACGTCCCGGTCCTGCCGGTCTGGCAGGCCAAGCAGTACGCCGTCGTCCGCGACGACGTCTACGGCCTGGAGTACTGCCTCGACGCCTCGACCGTCTTCCGCTTCTGGGAGCTCAGCAAGGGCTGACCCGGCCCCGCGGACACGAAGAGGGCGCCCCCTGTCAGGTAGGGGGCGCCCTCTTCGCCGTACGGCGCCGCGCGCTCGGGGTACGGCTGCCGGGCTACTGCGCGCCAGGGCGGACCAGGCCGCTCTCGTACGCGTACACCGCGGCCTGCACCCGGTCCCGCAGCCCCAGCTTCGTCAGGACATGACCCACATGCGTCTTCACGGTGGTCTCGCTGACGAACAGGTCCGCGGCGATCTCCGCGTTGGACAGCCCCCGCGCCACCAGCTTCAGCACCTCGACCTCGCGGTCGGTGAGCGTGTGCAGGGTGTCCGGCACCGGCTCGTCACCGGACGGCAGATGCGTGGCGTACTTGTCGAGCAGCCGGCGCGTGATGCTCGGCGCCAGCATCGCCTCGCCCGCGGCCACCACCCGGATCGCCTGCACCAGTTCGTTCGCCGGGGCGTCCTTCAGCAGGAAGCCGCTGGCCCCCGCCCGCAGCGCCTCCACCACGTACTCGTCGAGGTCGAACGTGGTCAGCACCAGCACCTTCGCCGGACCGTCCCGCCCGGGACCGGTGATCTGCCGGGTCGCCTCCACACCGTCCATCCGCGGCATACGGATGTCCATCAGGACCACGTCGGGCTGGAGCGCCCGCACCTGGTCGAGAGCCTGAAGGCCGTCTCCGGCCTCGCCCACGACCGCGATGTCCTGCTCGGCCTCCAGAATCATCCGGAAGCCGGTTCGCAGCAGCGGCTGGTCGTCGACCAGTAGGACGCGGATGGCCACGTAAGTCTCCTTCGCTAGTCCGGCCCCATTCTGCCCTGCTGGGCCTGTTCGGACTGCGCCGCCCTCACCGGCAGCGGATAGGGCGGGGGAGTGCCGCCGAACTCCGGGCAGTGCTCCTGGTGGTCGCACCAGCCGCACAGCTTGGTCGGGCGGGGCCGCCAGTCGCCCGTCTCCGTGGCCAGCCGGATCGCCTCCCACAGCGCCAGCAGCTTGCGCTCCACGCGCTCCAGGTCGGCGAGGACGGGGTCGTACGTCAGGACGTCACCGCTGCCGAGGTAGACGAGCTGGAGCCGGCGCGGGATCACGTTCTTCAGCCGCCACACCACCAGGGCGTAGAACTTCATCTGGAACAGCGCGCCCTCGGCGTACTCGGGGCGGGGCGCCTTGCCCGTCTTGTAGTCGACGATCCGCACCTCGCCGGTCGGCGCCACGTCGACCCGGTCGATGATGCCGCGCAGCATCAGCCCCGACTCCAGCCGCGCCTCGACGAACAGCTCGCGCTCGGCGGGTTCGAGCCGCGTCGGGTCCTCCAGCGTGAACCAGCGCTCCACGAGCCGCTCCGCCTCACCCAGCCAGCGGGCCAGCCGCTCGCCGTCCGGATCGTCGGCGAACAGCTCGACCACTTCCGGGCGGCTCTCCCTCAGCCGGTCCCACTGCCCCGGAATCAGCGACTTGGCGGCAGGCGCGGTCCGCTCCCCGGCGGGCACGTCGAAGAGCCGCTCCAGCACGGAGTGCACGAGGGTCCCCCGTGTCGCCGCCTCACTCGGCTTCTCCGGCAGCCGATCGATCACCCGGAACCGATACAGCAAGGGACACTGCATGAAGTCACCGGCACGAGAGGGCGAGAGGGAGCCGGGGGCGACGGGACCCCGGCCCACCTTCACGACGGCGGCTGGACCGGCTTCCTGCTCAGCCCTGGGGTTGGCCGCAACGGGTTCTCCAACTGCTCCGGCGCCGGCGGCGAGGGGTTCCCCGATCGCGCCGGGCCCGGCTGCGGCCGGGTCCTCCAGGACCTCGGGGCCGCCCGCGACCTGTTGCGCGTCAGCCGCGGCGGGTCCGTCGACCGTCTCGGGGTGTGCCGTGACCGTGTCCTCGGCCCTCTCGGGGGCGGCTTCGACCGGTGCTCCGACCGGGCTGGGGGCAGCAGCGAAGGGCGCCTCGACCGCTCCGGGGGGAGTCGCGCCCCGCGCCTCCGCTCCAGGGGCGGCCGAGTCCGGTTCCGCGCTCGGGTCGGAGGCGGCTGGGAGGGGTTCCTCGATCTCCTCGGGCGTTGCCGTATCCGGTGACGTCGCTCCCGGGCCCGCCGTGTCCGGTGCAGCCGCCACCAGGTCGGTCGGGTCCGGCTCTCCGTTTCTGGCGTCGCCGGTCGCGTGAGGTTCCGCGGCCGGCCCGGCGGTGGGCGTGGCCGTCTCGGGGTGTGCCGCCACCTGCGAGGGTGCCGTCCCCGGGGGCTCGACCGGGGCCTCGGCCGGGGTCTCGGCCGTGCCCTCCGTGCTCGTCTCCATGACCACAGACCATACGGCCCGCCACTGACAGTGACCCAGCCGCGACCGTGACGGCTGCGACCCCTGGGGAAACACAGGGGGTGCCGGGGCCGAACACGTCGCGACCGCCGCATACCATCGACCCGAGACCCTTCCGCACGGCAGGCGCGGAAGACGCTGCGAACGAGGGGACATCGTGGACGAGAGCGGCGGGAGCGGGCAGCCGCGATCCGGCACGGACGGGTCGGCCAAGCCCCACGCAGGGCCCCCGGCCCGGACCACCGACCACACACCCCCCCACCCCCACGACAACGGGACCCGGCCGACCACCGACCAGCCGGCCGAAGCCACCGACGCTGCACCGCAGCCGGCCCCCGACGCCGGCCCCGCAAAGGACACCCCGGCGCCCGAGACTGCCGACGCCGGCCCCGGCACTCCCGCCGGCGCGGCCGACACAACCAACACACCGGACGCCGAACACACAGCCGAAGCCCCCACCCCGGACACCGCCCAACACGCCGACGTGACCCGGCAACCCGGCCAGAAGCCCGAAGACGCCGCCGACCACCACCGCACCCTCGCCCACTCCGGCACCGCCCCCAAGAACCCCCCGCCGACGTCCCCCCAGCCCCGCGGCGGACTGCTGATGGGCCGGCCCTTCGGTGTGCCCGTCTTCGTCGCCCCCAGTTGGTTTCTCGTCGCCGCGCTCATCACCTGGGTGTTCGGCGGCCAGCTGGAGCGCGTGCTGCCGGACCTCGGCGCCGCCCGCTACCTGGTCTCCCTCTTCTTCGCCGTCGCCTTCTACGCCTCCGTCCTGGTCCACGAACTGGCCCACACCGTCGCGGCCCTCCGCTTCAAACTCCCCGTCCGCCGCATCCAGCTCCAGTTCTTCGGCGGCGTCTCCGAGATCGAGAAGGAGGCCGAGACCCCCGGCCGCGAGTTCGTGCTGGCGTTCGTCGGCCCGCTGCTCTCCCTCGTCCTCGCCGGCCTCTTCTACCTCGCCATGCAGCCCGTCGAACCCGGCACGGTCCCCGGCGTCCTGCTCGCCGGCCTGATGATCTCCAACCTCATCGTGGCCGCCTTCAACCTCCTGCCCGGCCTCCCCCTGGACGGCGGCCGCATGCTCCGCGCCGTCGTCTGGAAGATCACCGGCAAGCCCATGAGCGGCACCATCGCCGCCGCCTGGGTAGGCCGCGCCCTCGCCGTCTGCGTCCTCATCGGCCTCCCGCTGCTCACCCAGTCCGGCGCCCTCGGCTCCTCCGCCGAGGACAACGTCGGCATGGACACCGTGATGGACGCCCTGCTCGCCGCGATCCTCGCCGCGATCATCTGGACCGGCGCCGGCAACAGCCTCCGCATGGCCCGCCTGCGCGAACACCTCCCCGAACTGCGCGCCCGCACCCTCACCCGCCGCGCGGTCCCCGTCGAGACGGACACCCCCCTCTCCGAGGCCCTGCGCCGCGCCAACGACGCCGGCGCCCGCGCCCTGGTCGTCGTCGACCCCGAGGGCACCCCGCTCTCCCTCGTCCGCGAGGCCGCCATCGTCGGCGTACCGGAACACCGCCGCCCCTGGGTCGCCGTCAGCGGCCTCGCCCAGGACCTCACCGACGGCATGCGCGTCTCGGCGGAACTCGCGGGAGAGGACCTCCTGGACGCCCTGCGCGCCACCCCGGCCACCGAGTACCTCGTCGTCGAGGAGACCGGCGAGATCTACGGCGTCCTGTCCGCCGCCGACGTCGAGCGCGCCTTCGTGAAGGCCATGGCCAGGCCGTCCTAGTGGTCGGCGGCCCCTCCCAGGACCGGTAGGCTGTTCACATGTCCGAACCGACCGGTGCCGCCCGCAGGCGCGGGCCCTTCAAGGTCGGGGACCAGGTTCAGCTGACCGACCCCAAGGGCCGCCACTACACGTTCACGCTCGAAGAGGGAAAGAACTTCCACACCCACAAGGGTTCCTTCCCGCACGACGAGCTGATCGGCGCACCCGAGGGCAGCGTTGTCCGCACCACCGGTAACGTCGCCTACCTGGCGCTGCGCCCCCTGCTCCCCGACTACGTCCTGTCCATGCCCCGCGGCGCCGCCGTGGTCTACCCCAAGGACGCGGGGCAGATCCTGGCGTTCGCCGACATCTTTCCCGGCGCCCGCGTCGTCGAGGCAGGCGTCGGCTCCGGCTCGCTCAGCAGCTTCCTGCTGCGCGCCATCGGCGACCAGGGCATGCTGCACAGCTACGAGCGCCGCGAGGACTTCGCCGAGATCGCCCAGCAGAACGTGGAGCGCTACTTCGGCGGCCCGCACCCCGCCTGGCAGCTCACCGTCGGCGACCTCCAGGACAACCTGTCCGACACCGACGTGGACCGCGTCATCCTCGACATGCTCGCCCCCTGGGAGTGCCTGGAGGCCGTCTCCAAGGCGCTCGTGCCCGGCGGCATCCTGTGCTGCTACGTCGCCACCACCACCCAGCTCGCCCGGACCGTCGAGTCCATCCGCGAGATCGGCTCCTTCAACGAGCCGACCGCCTGGGAGACGATGATCCGCAACTGGCACATCGAGGGCCTCGCCGTCCGCCCGGACCACCGGATGATCGGCCACACCGGCTTCCTGCTCACCGCCCGCCGCCTCGCGGACGGCGTCGAGCCGCCCATGCGCCGCCGCCGCCCCGCCAAGGGCGCCTACGGCGAGGACTACGCCGGCCCCAACGCCGACGGAGGCTCCGGCCGCTAGGGCGGCCCCGTGCCGCATCCAACGTACGGGCGCCGGGGTGGAGTTCCCGTGG
>NZ_JBHUXV010000127.1:0-25736 GCF_042669125.1 Streptomyces sp. NPDC057253
GCCAGGGGCCTCATCCGAAGACGACGCTCGAATCGGGACCCCCGATTCAGGAGGTGGAGACCATGACCCGCACCGTCACCGTCGGTCTGGACGGCTCGCGTGAGAGCCGGGCCGCGGCCGAGTGGGCGGCCCGCGAGGCACAGCTGCTCGGCCTGCCGCTCAAGCTGGCCCAGGTCTGGGAGCCGGTACCGGCGCCCATGGCTCAGGCGCCGCTCCTCGGCGCCGAGACGCAGGCGCACTGGACCGAGCGCGTACCCCGTGAAGCGGCCGAGGGCATCCGGCTGCGCCATCCCGGCCTCGACGTGAGCACGGAGCAGTTGTCCGGGCGGCCCGCCGAGATGCTGGCGGGCGCGGCGAAGGGCGCCGAGCTCGTGGTCCTCGGCTCTCGCGGGCTGAGCGGGATCGGCGGCTTCCTGGTCGGCTCGGTCGGGCTGGCCGTGGTGGCGCACGCCGAGCGGCCGGTCGTCCTGGTGCGCGCCGATCAGCAGGCCGCCGACGAGCACGAGTCGGACCCGGCCGGCATCCCGTCCGCCGCGACCCCGTTCCGGCCGGTCGTGCTGGGCCTGGACATCGAGAGCCCGGATCAGGAGCTGATCGAGTTCGCCTTCGCGGCGGCGGCCCGCCGCGCCACGTCCCTGCGGGTCGTGCACGGCTGGAACCCGCCCCCGTACTACGCCTACGGCCTCGCCGCCGACCTCGAACTGCACGACACCCTCGCCCGCCGCGAGTCCGGCGTACTGACCGAGGTCCTGCGCCCGTGGCGGGAGAAGCACCCGGACGTCGAGGTCACCGAGGAGTCCTCCTACGGCACCCCCGGCAACCACCTCGTCGACGCCTCCCGGGATGCCTCGCTGGTCGTCGTGGGTCGCCGGTTCCGCCGCAGCCCGTTCGGCTCCCACATCGGCCCGGTCGCCCATGCCGTCCTGCACCACTCCGTGGCCCCAGTCGCCGTCGTTCCGCACAACTGACCCAGAAAACCGAGGAGTTGAAGAAATGAAGGCAGCCGTCGTCCGAGCTTTCGGCGCGCCCCTGGTCCTTGAGGACCGCCCCGACCCAGAGCCCGGCCCCGGCCAGGTCCGGGTCCGCGTCGAGGCCTCCGGACTGTGCCACACCGACATCCACGCCGCCCACGGCGACTGGCCCGTCAAGCCGAACCCGCCCTTCGTGCCCGGCCACGAGGGCGTCGGCCTGGTCGAGAAGCTCGGCGAGGGGGTCACCCACCTGGCCGTCGGGCAGCGGGTCGCCGTGCCCTGGCTCGGCAAGGCCTGCGGGCGGTGCGAGCACTGCCTGTCCGGCTGGGAGACCCTGTGCGAGGAGCAGGTCAACACCGGGTACGGCTGCGACGGCGGGTACGCCGAGAAGATGCTGGCCTGGGCCGACTTCGCACAGCCCGTGCCCCAGGGCGTCAGCGCCGTGGATGCGGCCCCGCTGACCTGCGCGGGCGTGACGACGTACAAGGCGCTCAAGGTGGCGGGGGTACGGCCCGCGCAGCTCGTGGCGATCTCCGGGATCGGCGGACTGGGCCATCTGGCCGTGCAGTACGCGAAGATCGCCGGCGCCCGGGTGGCCGCGATCGACGTCACCGACGACAAGCTCGAACTCGCCGCCGAACTCGGCGCGGACCTGGTCGTCGACGCCCGCAAGGAGGATGTGGGCGCGGTCCTGAAACGGCACGGCGGTGCGCACGCCGCGATCGCCCTGGCCGTGAACGAGGACGCCTTCGCGGCCGTCAACTCCGGGCTGCGGCGCGGGGGGAAGCTCGTCATGGTCGCTCTGCCCGCGCACGGCACGATCCAGGTCCCGATCTTCGACACCGTCCTCAACGGGACGAGCGTGATCGGCTCGATCGTCGGTACTCGGCAGGACCTCGCCGAGGTGTTCCAGCTGCACGCGGCAGGGCGTACCCGGGTGATCTGCGAGACCCGTCCGCTCGACACGGTCAACGAGTCCATCGACGACGTGCTGCGCGGCCAGGTCAGGGCACGGATCGTCTTCGAGACGGGAGCGGGACGGTGACCGCGCCGCCGAAGGAACTTCCGGTCGTGGTCGGGGTCGACGGCTCCGAGCCCGGTCTGCGTGCCGTGGACTGGGCCTCCGACGAGGCTGCCCTGCGCGGACTGCCGTTGCGCCTGGTGCACGCGTCGGCGGGAGGGAACAGTCTCACGTCCTCCCTGGGCGCCGCGCTCCCTCCTCCGGCAGTTCATGGCGCTCGACGAGGGCAGGGAGGTTGAGTGCCCCTAACGAGCGTCACGGTCGTTGTCCTGTCGACCGCACGGACTGTGCGGACCGTGTCCCTCGCCGGTTTCCCCCGGCGCTCCCGGCACAGGCCCCCGCGGCATGCGGGTACCGGAACCCGCGGGAACGCCGGGCTGCATGACCAGCGGGCCGGGCGGTCGGCCGATGGGGCCGAAGGGCCCTCCGCAAGAGCCATCCGCCTCTCGTCCCGGCCCGCCCGCGGATGCGACGGTAGTGGCAGAGCCCGGCTGTCACCGAAGGCGGTGAGGACGATGACACTCCCCCTGATCGTGGGCGTCGACGGATCGGACGCCTGCCTGCCCGCCGTCGACTGGGCAGCTGACGAGGCCGTACGCCACGGTCTGCCGCTGCGGCTGGTGTACGCCTGCCTGTGGGAGCGCTACGAGGGAGCCGTGCCGTCGACCGCCCTGGCGCGCCCGTCCGAGCGCCTGCTGGCCGAACACATCGTCGCCTCGGCCGCGGAGCGTGCCGCTCGGCGCGACCCGGACCTCAAGGTGACCACCGACATCCTCCCGGCCGAGGCGGCGGACGCCCTGCTGCGCGAGGGCAACAACGCCTTCGCCCTGGTGACCGGATCACGGGGCCGCGGTCAGCTGAAGGGACTGCTCCTGGGCTCGGTCGGCCTGGCCGTCGCGGCCCGCGCGCACTGCCCCGTCATCGTGGTCCGCGGCGCGCCGGCAGCCCTGGACGGCACCCATGAGCGGATCCTGCTCGGCGTGGGCGAACCGGCGGCAGGCGGCGAGGCCGTGCGCTTCGCCTTCCGCGAGGCCGAGGTACGCGGGTGCACCCTGGACGCCGTTCGCGCCTGGCGCTGCCCCGCCCAAGGGAGCGCAGACCACCCCGCCCTCACCGCGCGACAGGGCCACCAGCACGAGGAACACGCGTCGGCCCAGCTGGACGAGGCACTGCGCGACGCCATGGCACAGTACCCGGGCGTCCGGGTGCGTCGTACCACCGTCGAAGGCGCGGCTCGCACCGTCCTCGTGAACCGCTCGGCCGCTGCCGACCTCGTCGTCGTCGGCGCACGACGCCGTTCCGGCTACTTCGGGCTGCAGCTCGGTCGGGTGAGTCACACCCTGCTGCATCACGCCGACTGCCCGGTGGCGGTCGTTCCACAGCCCGTGTGAACTGCGGGTCCACTGCCGAGGTCGCTGAAGGGGGATCGCCGAGGTGACGTCCTGGACGTGGGAGTACGACGGCTACGATCCCGCCGACCAGCGCCTGCGGGAGACGCTGTGCACGCTCGGCAACGGCTATCTGGCCACCCGTGGAGCGCTGCCGGAATGTTCGGCGGACGATGTGCACTACCCGGGCACCTACGTGGCCGGGTGCTATGACCGTCTCACTTCGGAGGTGGCAGGACGCCGGGTCGAGAACGAGGACATGGTCAACCTCCCGAACTGGCTGCCGCTGCGCTTTCGCCCCGCCGGAGGCGAGTGGCTCACCCCGGACACCGCGCCGCTGCTCGACCACGGTTACGTCCTGCACGTGGCCTGCGGTGCACTGGAGCGCCGCTCGCGGTACGCGCTGGGGTCCGGCAAGGCGCTGTCGGTCCGTCAACTGCGGCTGGTGCACATGGCCGATCCCCATCTCGCGGCCCTGCGTACCGAGTTCACCGCCGAGGGTTTCAGCGGTGAGCTGGAGGTCGAGGCCGCGCTGGACGGGACCGTCATCAACGCGGGTGTGCCGCGCTACCGGGACCTGAACGGGCGCCATCTGACCCACGTGCACACGGGCACCACCGCCCCCGACACGATGTGGCTGCGCTGCCGGACGGTCACCTCCGACATCCGCGTCGCGATGGCGGCTCGCCTGACTGCCGACCAGCCGCCGACGGACCCGCACGAACCCGAGCGGGCTGTCCTGAGGACCCGTGTCCGACTGAGCCCGGGCCGCACCGTCACCGTCGACAAGATCGTCGCCGTGCACACCTCGCGCGACCCCGCGATCAGCGACCCGCTCCAGGCCGCCGTCGACCGCGTGGGCGCCGCGCCCGGGTTCGACGTACTCCTCGACTCCCACCTGACGGCGTGGGACCAACTGTGGCGGCGGGCCGAACTCGACGTCCCCGGAGAGGCCGGCCGCATCCTGCGCCTGCACCTCTTCCACGTCCTCATGACTCTCTCCCCGCACACCGCTGACCTCGACGTCGGAGTCCCGGCGCGGGGCCTGCACGGTGAGGCCTACCGCGGTCACGTCTTCTGGGACGAGCTGTTCGTCCTGCCGTACCTGAACCTGCATTTTCCCGAGGTGTCGCGCGCCCTGCTGCGCTACCGCCACCGGCGCCTGGACCGGGCCCGCGCCGCCGCCCGCGCGATCGGCCGACGCGGCGCCCTGTACCCGTGGCAGAGCGGCAGCGACGGCCGCGAGGAGACCCAGGAACTGCACCTCAACCCCCGTTCGGGACGCTGGCTGCCCGACCACTCCCGGCTTCAGCGCCATGTCGGCTCGGCGATCGCGTACAACGTGTGGCGGTACTGCGAGGCCAGCGGCGACCTGGAGTTCCTGCACACCAAGGGCGCCGAGATGCTGCTCCAGATCGCCCGCTTCTGGGCCGACTCGGCCACCTGGGACGAGAACCTGGGACGCCACCGCATCCGGGGTGTCGTCGGCCCCGACGAATACCACGAGGCCTACCCGGACGCCTCGGAGCCCGGCCTCGACGACAACGCGTACACCAACGTCACCGCCGCCTGGGTGCTCACCCGCACCCTTGAGCTGCTGGACACCCTGCCCGCACCGCGCCGCCGCGAACTCGTGGAGCGCGCCGGCCTGGACGGCGGCGAGCTCGAACAGTGGGAGGACGTCTCCCGCACCCTCCACGTGCCCTTCCACCGGGGCGTCATCAGCCAGTTCGAGGGCTACGGCGACCTCGCCGAACTCGACTGGGACGGATACCGCAAGCGCTACGACGACATCCGCCGCCTGGACCGGATCCTGGAGGCGGAGGGCGACACCGTCAACCGCTACCAGGCGTCCAAGCAGGCCGACGTCCTGATGCTCGGGTACCTCTTCGCGCCGTCCGAACTCAAGGAGATCCTCGCCCGGCTGGGCCATCGGCTCGACGACGAGGTCTGGCGGCGTACGGTCGACTACTACCTGCACCGCACCAGCCACGGCTCCACCCTCAGCGGCCTGGTGCACGGCTGGGTCCTCGCGCGGGCCCGGCGCGCGGACGCCTGGACCTACTGCCAGGAGGCCCTGCGCGGCGACATCGCCGACCTCCAGGGCGGCACCACCGCAGAGGGCATTCACCTCGGCGCCATGGCGGGCACCCTGGACCTCGTCCAGCGTGGACTGACCGGCCTCCAGACCCGGGACGGCGCGCTGTGGCTCGACCCGGTGCCGCTGCCCGAACTGTCGTCGTACGGCTTCTCGCTCCGCTACCGGGAGCACTGGGGCGTACGGCTGCGGCTGGAGCGCGGACGTCTCGACGTCCTGGTCCCGTCGTCCGACGCGGACCCGATCGACATCCGGCTGCCAGACCGTGCGGTGGTCGTGGAGCCGGGAGAGAGCGTGCGGCTGATCCTGGAGGCCTGACCCACCGCCACATCGTCTCGCCGTGGTGACGCAAGCCCCCCAAGCCCTCATGGGAAGCCGTTCGCCTCTCTCGTACGGGGGGCCAGGACACCGGAGAGCCTTCTCCCCGCCGGCCTTCTCCAGCTCGCGGCGCCGTCGGAGCCGAGAGGACCGTGCCCGGCGCGCACAGGTGGCCGGTGTCGTACAACCCGCCCGCGAGGATGAGCAGGTGGAGGAACACAGCGCGGGCAACCATGGCTCTGGCCTCAGGGGATTCGACGCCGAACGCAACGGCGTGGTCACTGGCACCCTGTATCGCGTGCCGGGCCCCGGGGCAGCGGCCGACCTGCCCCTTCCCAGGCCGAAAGACCCTGGACCTCGCTGTGGACAGCGCACTCGGGGTGAGCGGCGTGCGGATCAACCGGTGCGGTGCCCCCAGCGCGGGCCCACCATGTCCCATTCCACGTCCCACTGGGCGAGGCGGCGACGGTCGAGTCCCCTGCGTACGACGCTCCCGGCCCCGAACACGACGCCGGAAAGGGCGAAGGCGGACGCCGCGCCCAGCACCCCGGCCTCCACGGAGGCCTCGGTCCGGTTCGGCGGTGCCGTGACCAGGTCGCCTCGGGCGTCGGTCCACACCTCGACCTCGGCACCGGCCGAGCGGCCTGATTCCACCAGCGCCTTGTCGGTGCGCACGGAGCCGTCCGGTGCCGTCCAGCGGACCGTGGCCAACGACCGGAAGCTGTGCGTGGTGGCCCGCGGGGTGTCCGCGAGGAGTACAGCCCGCACTGGTGTTCGCTCGGCGCGCTGCCGGGCGAAGACCCCGTCGGCGCTCTCGGCCGTCACCACACCGGCGACCGTGCCGCCCACAGTCACGAGCACCCAGACGGCCGGCACGAGCCACGCCTCCAGCACGTCCTCACGCCGCCGGAGGGGACTACCGCGCCACCGCCACAGCCACTTCCTCGTCCGCCCGGACATCGGTCCGCACCTCCCCGTTCGCCGTCACTGTCCTGTTCAGGATCGTGACAGCCGTGACCGGGCCGCGGCATGGGCCGGTCAGGGGCGGGCAGCGGGCCCGTCGGGGTCAAGTCCCGGACACGGCAGAGCCGTTCGGCCCGGTACCGATCGCCGCGCCGCGGCTGAGCGTGCCGGGCGCTGTGGCCGTACCCCGGTCGGCCTCGGGGGAGGGACCATCGACCCCTCGCCGGTTCCCTCCCGCGGGCCCATCCTCGAAGGCACTCGTCCGACGCTCGTGCGGGAGGAGAGCATCATGCGCATCGCATCTCTCGACGCCACGACCCTGGAGACCTGTCTGTCGGCCGCAGTGGCGGCGCCGTCGTTCTTGAACAGCCAGCCCTGGCGCTACCGGCTCGACCCCGACACCGTGACCCTGGAGGTGCGCGCCGCCCCGGAACGGAGCCTGCGCCACGCCGACCCCGTCGGCCGCGCCCTGCACATCTCGGTGGGCGCATCCGTCTTCAACCTCCGTGTCGCCGCGCTCCACTTCGGCTGGGCACCGGTCGTGCGCCTGCTGCCCAGCCCCGAGGACCCCGGCCTGCTCGCCACGGTCCGCATGACAGCTCCTGTCCACCGCACCTCGGTCACGTACCGCGCAGACCTCTACCCTGCCGTCTGGCGCAGGCACAGCAGCCGTATGCCCTTCTCCGGCCGGCCGGTCCCCTCGCCGGTCCGCACCGAGCTCGCCGAGGCCGCACACATGGAAGGCGCCACGGTCTCCTTCCCCGCGCCCGCCGAGACGGCCCGTCTGCTGCGCGTGGTGTTCGAGGCCGAGGACCGCAACCGCATCGACACCGACCGCGGCATGGAGAGCCGTCGATGGCTGCACTCGGACGGGAACGGCGCTGCCGACATCGGCCTGCCGAGGACGGCCCTCGGACCGCAGGACGCGCGCGAGCAGATCCCGATGCGCGACTTCACCGCCCAGCGGCATCCCGAACGGCTGCCCGCCCAGGACTTCGAGACCACCCCGGTCATCGCTCTGCTCACGACCGAGCACGACCGGCGCACGGACTGGCTGCGCACCGGACAGGCGCTCGAACACGTGTTGCTGGTGGCAACGGCTCACGGTCTGCGTGCCTCCCTGCTGCACCAGCCGATGGAGTGGCCCGACCTGCGGACCGAGCTGAACCCCGTGCCCGACCACACCGGGCATGCCCAGATGCTGGTCCGTCTCGGTTACGGGCCCGAAGGCCCCGCCACCCCGCGGCGCGCCCCGCAGGCGGTGAGCGTCCTGGGGCCCCGGTGACGACAGCCTGGAAACCGCACGGAGCCGTCCCGCCGCGCGGTGGGGACCGAACGGCCCATGCGGACCTCGGTCACTCCGCCCACGCTGGAAGCGTGGGGCACTCCCGGTGTCCCGGAGTGAAGGAGGAACGGTCATGAAGGGCTTCGTTTTCCACGGCCCCGGACAGTCCGCCTGGGAGAAGGTGCCGGACCCGGCCGTCCAGGAGCCCACCGACGCCGTCGTGCGGGTCAAGGCCGTCACGATCTGCGGGACGGATCTCCACATCCTCAAGGGCGACGTGCCCGAGGTGGAGCCCGGGACGGTGCTGGGCCACGAGGCGGTCGGCGAGATCGTCGAGGTCGGCAGCGACGTGCGCACCGTCCGGCCGGGGGACGAGGTGCTGGTCTCCTGCATCACCGCCTGCGGCCGTTGCCGTTTCTGCCGGCAGGGCGTGTACGGCCAGTGCCTGGGTGGCGGGGGCTGGATCCTGGGCCACCGGATCAACGGTACGCAGGCCGAGTACGTGCGCGTACCCTTCGCGGACCTGTCCGTGCATCCGCTGCCCGGCGGGCTGAGCGAACAGGACGCCGTCCTGTTCGCCGACATCTTCCCGACCGCCTACGAGGTGGGCGTCCTCAACGGTGCCGTGCGGCCCGGGGACACCGTCGCCGTCGTCGGCGCCGGCCCCATCGGACTGGCCGCGATCCGCACCGCGCAGCTGTACACCCCCGAGCGGATCATCGCCGTGGACCTCGCCGACTCCCGGCTCGACGCCGCCAAGCGGCTCGGCGCCGACGCCGTCGTGGCCGTGCGTGAGGACCCCGGCCAACTGGTCGCCGACCTCACCGACGGCCTGGGCGCCGATGTCGTCATCGAGGCCGTGGGTGTCCCCGAGAGCTTCGAGCTGTGCACGCGCATGGTGCGGCCCGGCGGGCACGTGGCGAACGTCGGGGTGCACGGCAAGCCCGCCACCCTGCATCTCGAAGACCTGTGGATCAAGAACGTGACCATGACGACCGGGCTGGTCGACACCTCGTCCACCCCGACCCTGCTGCGGATGGCGGCGGCCGGCCGGCTGCCCACCTCGTCGATGGTGACCCACACCTTCGCGCTGGACAGCATGGAAGAGGCGTACGACGTCTTCGGCCGCGCGCCCGAGACCGGCGCCCTCAAGGTCGTGCTGGGCGAGCCGCGCCACGACACCCTCGCCGTTCCGGCGGCCGTGTGACGAGGAGGAGAGAACGGTGCCCGAGCAGACACCTACCGGCGCAGCGCACCTCCCGACCGACCGCGGTCCGGGTGACCTGGGCCGCCGCCTCGCCGGCAGGCGTGAGGAACTCGGTCTGACCCGGCAGGAGGTGGCCGACCGGGCGGGCGTGGACCCCGGCTACCTCCGGTACCTGGAAGAGACCCCCGCCGTCGCCCCGGGCGTCAGCACCCTCCTACGGCTCGCCGACGCGCTGGAGACCGGGGTCACGGTCCTCACCGGTGGTGAGGTCGATCTGCCGCCGGGCCGGGGCCGGGCGAGCAGAACAGCGGAGTCGGTGGAACTCGGCACGGACGAGTGCTGGGAGCGGCTGTCGACACACGGCGTGGGCAGACTGGGGATGATCACCGGCGAGGGTGTGACGATCCTTCCCGTGAACTACAGCGTCGTCGACGGTGTCATCGCCTTCAGGACCGCTCCCGGCTCCCTCCCGGCCACGGTCCTCGGTGAGCAGGTCGCCTTCGAGGCCGATCACCTGGACGACGTGCTCCGACACGGCTGGAGCGTGCTGGTGCGCGGCCGGGCGCGTGGTGTGACGCGGCCGGACGAGGTACGGCGGCTCACCGAGCGGGCGTACAGCGAACCGTGGGCCGGCGGGCGGCGCGACCTGTGGGTCTGCCTCGAACCGGCCGCGATCACCGGTCGGCTGATCAGGGAGCGGACGGCGGGCGGCGGTTGAACCAACCGGGCAGGGCCGTCCCGCGTGCGGGACGGGACCAATGGCCCCTCATGGACCGGCGTGGCAGGGGCACACGCTGGAGCGGACGAAACACCCCGCGGCGAAGGTTGGACCGGCCATGTATCCCAACGACGGTTTCCGTGAACTGGGCCGGCAGGAGTGTCTGCGCCTGATGGCGAGCGTCCCGGTGGGCCGCATCGTCCACACACGGCACGCCCTGCCTGCCGTCCTGCCGGTCAGCTTTTCCCTGAGCCTCGACGGGGGAGTGCTGCTGCGGACGGCAGAGGCTTCGGAACTGGTCCGCGCGGTCGACGGAGTGGTGGTCGCCTTCGAGACGGACGACGTCGACGCGGCCGCACAGTCCGGCTGGAGCGTCGTCGTCACGGGCCAGGCCGCGGTGGTGACCGATCCCGCCGAGCACGCGAGGCTGTGCCGGGTCGGGCCACGCTCCTGGGCACCCTCGCCCGACGAGGTGTTCGTGCGGATCGCACCCGAGCTGATCGCGGGCCGCGAACTCGTCGGCGGCCGTTCCGCGTACGGCACCCGGCTGGCCTTCTGAGCGAAGGCCGCTGCGGTCTTTGCAGGGCAGGACCGAACGTCCCGGAGCGAAAGGGCCGCACGGCGCCTGTGCCCGACCCACGCGGTCCCTGCCCCCTGCCTCGCGCGTCGACGAGCATCGTCGCAAGAGCCCGGCGGGAGAACGGCCCCCGGGGGAGGGACGCGCACGGAAGGGGCAGGGACATGACTGCACATCGCGTGGTCGTTGGAGTGGACGGCACACTGATCGCCGTACGAGCGCTGGACTGGGCGGCCGAGGAGGCCGAGCGGCGTGGCGCCACCCTGCACGTCCTGTACGCCGTGCCCGATCACGACGAGGCGGGGCCGGTGCTGGCGGCGGCCGCCGCGCGGATGCGCGAGCACCATCCGGGGCTGCCGGTCGTGACCGGGGCCGCCGAAGGCACCGCGGTACAGGCCCTCGTACGGGGGAGCGAGGGCGCCGCCCTCACCGTCGTCGGCACCCGGGGCCTGGGACGGGTCACCGGGGCGCTGTTCGGATCGGTGAGTCTGCGGCTCGCCGGGCACACCCACAGCCCCCTCCTGGTCGTCCGCGGCGACCACCGGTGCGACGGCGGGCGGGAGGTACTGCTCGGCCTGGAGAGCGACACCGACGCGGATGCGGCGGCCTACGCCTTCCAGGAGGCGGAGCGGCGCGGTGCCCGGCTCACGGTCCTGCACGCCTGGAGTCACCGGCACGAGACGCCCGAGCTTCCGTCGCTGATCCCGGGGACGAGCCCGGGACAGCGGGAGGCGGCCCGGCGCGAGGCGGGCGAGGAGGCGGTCGGACGCTTCGACGTGGCCGAACTGCGGCAGCGCCACACCGGGGTCGGTGTGGAGAGCGTGACGGTCCGTACCGACCCGGTGCACGCCCTGCTGGAGGCGACGCGGGAGGCCGGGCTCGTGGTGATCGGGGCCCGCCGTCACGGGCACGGCGGCGCGCCACGTCTGGGCACGGTCGGACACGCCCTGCTGCACCGCTCCCACTGCCCCGTGGTCGTGGTACCGGCCCGATAGGGGGCACTCGGGCGGCCAGGGGTGGCCCGAACGGCCCTGTCGAGTACCCGCCCGGCGGACGGAAGGTGGTCGGGCGCGGCCACCGCGCTCACACTCACCCCGAGACCCGCCACGGAAGGGAAACCCGATGTCCGTCGACACGCAGCAGGCGCCCGCCGAGCTCACGGACGACGAGCTGAAAGCCCTGGACGCCCACTGGCGCGCCGCGAACTACCTGTCTGTCGGTCAGATCTATCTCCTGGCGAACCCCCTGCTGGACGAACCCCTGCGCCCGGAGCACGTCAAGCCGAGGCTGCTCGGGCACTGGGGCACCTCCCCGGGCCTGAACCTCGTGCACACCCACCTCAACCGGGTCGTCAAGTCCCGCGACCGGGACGCCCTGTGCGTGTGGGGGCCCGGCCACGGGGGACCGGCGGTCCTCGCCAACGCCTGGCTGGAGGGCAGCTACTCGCAGACGTACCCCGACGTCAGCAGGGACGCGGCCGGGATGGAGCGGTTGTTCCGGCAGTTCTCGTTCCCGGGCGGGGTGCCCAGCCATGTGGCACCGGAGACCCCCGGGTCGATCCACGAGGGCGGCGAGCTGGGCTATTCGCTGTCGCACGCCTACGGGGCCGCCTTCGACAACCCGGACCTGCTGGTCGCCTGTGTGATCGGCGACGGCGAGGCGGAGACCGGGCCGCTGGCCGCCTCCTGGCACTCCAACAAGTTCCTCGACCCCGTCCACGACGGCGCGGTCCTGCCGATCCTGCACCTGAACGGCTACAAGATCGCCAACCCGACCGTGCTCGCCCGGCTCCCCGAGGCCGAACTCGACGAGCTGCTGCGCGGCTACGGCCACGCGCCGATCCACGTCACCGGCGACGACCCCATGGCCGTGCACCGGGCCATGGCCACGGCCATGGACGACGCCCTGGAGCGCATCGACGCGATCCAGCGCAGCGCCCGCGAGGACGGTGTCTCCGAACGGGCCCACTGGCCGGTGATCGTGCTGCGCACCCCGAAGGGCTGGACCGGCCCCGCCGAGGTCGACGGCCTTCCGGTCGAGGGCACCTGGCGCTCCCACCAGGTGCCGCTGTCCGCCGTACGGGACAACCCCGAGCATCTGCGGCAGTTGGAGGCGTGGCTGCGCTCCTACCGCCCGCGGGAGCTGTTCGACGAGCAGGGACGCCCGCGCACCCAGGTGCTCTCCTGCGTGCCGGACGGCGAGCGCAGGCTCGGCGCGACCCCGCACGCCAACGGCGGACTGCTGACGCGCGAACTGCCGTTGCCGGAGCTGGAGTCGTACGCCGTCCAGGTCGACAAGCCGGGCGCGACGATGCATGAACCCACCCGGGTCCTCGGCGACCTGCTGGAGTACGTCATGCGCAGCACGCACGAGCGCCGCGACTTCAGGCTCGTCGGTCCGGACGAGACCGCCTCCAACCGGCTCCATGCGGTCTACGGGGCGAGCGGCAAGGCCTGGCAGGCGCAGATCCTGCCCGTCGACGAACACCTGGAGCGGCACGGCCGGGTGATGGAGATCCTCTCCGAACACACCTGCCAGGGCTGGCTGGAGGGATATCTGCTCACCGGCCGGCACGGACTGTTCTCCTGCTACGAGGCCTTCGTGCACATCGTCGACTCGATGGTCAACCAGCACATCAAGTGGCTGCGCACCACCCGCAGGCTGCCCTGGCGCGCACCCATTCCCTCCCTCAACTACCTGCTCACCTCGCACGTCTGGCGCCAGGACCACAACGGCTTCTCCCACCAGGACCCCGGCTTCGTCGACCACATCCTGAACAAGAGCCCCGAAGCGGTGCGGGTCTACCTGCCGCCGGACACCAACACCCTGCTGTCCGTGGCCGATCACGTGCTGCGCAGCCGCGACTACGTCAATGTCGTGGTCGCCGGCAAGCAGCCCTGCTTCGACTGGCTGTCCATGGAGCAGGCCCGGGTGCACTGTGCGCGCGGCGCCGGGATCTGGGACTGGGCCGGGACCGAGGACGGCGGCCGGGAACCCGACGTGGTCCTCGGCTGCGCGGGCGACGTGCCCACCCAGGAGGTCCTGGCCGCCGCCCAGCTGCTGCGCCGGCACCTGCCGGACCTGACCGTGCGTGTGGTGAACGTCGTCGACCTGGCCCGGCTGCTGCCGCAGGAGGAGCACCCGCACGGCATGCCGGACGCGGAGTACGACGCCCTGTTCACCCGCGACAAGCCGGTGATCTTCGCTTACCACGGCTACCCGTGGCTGATCCACCGCCTGGCCTACCGGCGGACGGGCCATGCGAACCTGCATGTGCGCGGCTACAAGGAGATCGGTACGACCACGACGCCGTTCGACATGGTCGTCAGCAACGACCTCGACCGGTACCGGCTGGTCATGGACGTCATCGACCGCGTCCCGGGACTCGCGGTGCGCGCCGCCCCCGTACGGCAGCGGATGGAGGACGCCCGCCTGCGGCACCACGACTGGATCCGGGCCCACGGCACCGACCTGCCCGAGGTCGCGGACTGGACCTGGGACGGCTGAGCGGCACCGAGGACATGGGGGCCGTGCGGCGGCCCCACGGGGGACCTGCGGCCCCTTCTGCGGCCGTCATATCTCCGAGAAGAGTGGAGGCACCATCCCGAGGAGGCGCCATGTACCGAACCGTCACCGTCGGTCTGGACGGTTCGCCCGAGAGCCTCGCTGCCGCGGAGTGGGCCGCAGACGAGGCCCGGTCGCGCGCGATCCCACTGCGCCTCGTACATGCCGGAGACCAACCGCCGCACGACTACGTACCGTTCGGCGGTGAGCCCGTGGCGGGTCCCGGCATGGACCATGCCGACCGGATGCTGCGCGAAGTCGCGGCGGCCCTCGCGCATCGCCGGCCCGGGCTGCGTCTCAGGTGGGCCCGGCTCGACGGGAGCCCCGTGGCCGCGCTGACCGATGCGGCTCGCGAGGCGGACCTGCTGGTCCTCGGGTCGAGGGGACTCGGCCGGACCACCGGCTACCTGCTCGGTTCCGTGGCCTCGGCCGTTCTGGCCCGGGCCGAGCGGCCGGTCGTCCTCGTCCGGGACGCGACCGGGGCCCGGCCGGACGGGGAGGGAACCGCGTGGCTGCCCGGTTCGCAACGTGACGTGGTCCTCGGCCTCGACCTGTGCGACAGCCAGGCCGAAACCGTCCTGTACTTCGCTTTCGACACCGCCGCACGCCACCGGGCGGCTCTGAGAGTCGTCCACGGCTGGAAACCCTCCAGCGCTCAAGACGCCGGGCCGGACGAGGAGCCGCAGGTCGGCCGGGCCGAGAGGCTCGCCGAAGCGCTACGGCCCTGGCGGGACAAGTACCCCCAGGTCGAGGTGGCCGAGGAACCCGTGATCGGCACCGCCGGGTCGCATCTGGTGGACGCCTCCCGCGACGCCGGGCTCCTCGTCGTGGGCCGCAGGCGCCGGTCCGCGCAGTTGGGCCCGCACATCGGACCCGTGACACACCACGTGCTCCGGGAGGCGGTCCCACCGGTGGCGGTCGTGCCTCACGACTGACCCGAGCCCCGCCCCTGCGCGGCCGGCGACGGATCAGACGCCGGGCGCGGTGAGGCGGATCCCCGTGACCAGATCCGGCCGGATACGGACCGCGTAGTCCATGGTCTGCTCCACCCAGGGGCGCAACAGCGCCTGGTACCGGGCCAGTTCCTCCGGATCGGTGATCAGGTGGGCGTAACCCGTGACCACCACGCTCCAGCCGAGATGGGTGGCCGGGTCGATGTCGTCGGCCTCGTACGCCACGACGACCCCGAGATCCTGAGCCTGCCGGGTCCGTGACGTCAGCGCCGCGCCGGCATGGGTGCGGATGACGATGTCGCCGTCCGCCAGAACGTGGTTGACCGGGCGGATCGTCGGCAGCGCCTGCTGGGTGAAGACGATGCGCCCGAACGTGACACTGCCCAGGAGCCGCAGCGCCTCGACGCTGCCGATCCCCGTGCTTCGACGGGGTTCGGCAGGGACGGGCTGGGCATTGCCGAGGATCATGACGGAGTCCGTAGGAGTGTGAGGACCGCTTGTTCGTTGTCCAAACATCTGAGCGTCTCGATGCCGACGCCGACAGGGCCGAACGGCCCCGATGTCGTACCCGTCCGGACTCTCCCCGTACGGCGGTGAAACCGCGTGGTTCCGAACGCCGCAACGGCGCGGGCGCCCAGGACCTCGTCCCGGGCGCCCCTCGCCCTGCTAACCCGGCTGTTCGCGCGCCGGCCCGCCCCGCCACGGAGGAGGGCCGGCGGCCCTGCGCGCGGTGTCCTCGCGGTGCGTCATGCGCTCCAACTGACCGCGCAGCCGGTCCTGCAACCGGTCGGCGAGCTCGTGCGCGCTCGCCTCGCGGGCGTGCACGACCACCAGGTCGCGGCCCACCCGTATCTCACCGCCCGCGGTCCACGGCCGTCCGGCGTGATGCGCGCTCGCACGGGAGATCCGCACCTCACCGATGGCAGGCGGGAGACCCGGGCGGTCGAGGACCGCCCGCACCTTGGCCCGGAAGTAGGCGAGCTCCCGCTCGTCCACGTCGCCCTCGGCCCGCATACCGACAGGCCCCGCGACGGGGTCGTCGGCCCCGGTGTCCCTGGGAGTCATGTGTGCCACCCCTTCGATCTCGTACCGGAGACTCCACAGTGGCCGGTGCGCCGCGCCGCTCCCAGGGCCACCCGGCCCCGCGGCCGGGGCCGTCGGGTCCCTGAACCCCGTCGGGGCGGACATCCCCCGGTTGCCCCGTACGGCCCAAGCCCCGCAGCGGGCCCCGGCCGGAGACTGGCAGGCAGACGGACACCGACCGGGGAGGACGACGGACATGAGCGTGCGCGTGGGCATCAACGGTTTCGGCCGTATCGGACGCAACTACCTGCGCTGTGTGCTGGAGCGCGCCGAGCACGGCGCCGGCATGCCGGTGGAGATCGTCGCGGTCAACGACGTCACCTCGCCGGCGGCACTGGCCCATCTGCTGGCCTACGACTCCACGTACGGGCGCATCGGACGGCCCGTCGAGCACGACGAGGGCTCCCTGACCGTGGACGGGCACCGCATCACGGTCACCGCCGAACGCGACCCGGCCGCGCTGGCCTGGAGCGAGCTCGGTGTCGACATCGTCATCGAGTCCACGGGGCGGTTCCGCACCCGGGAGCAGGCCGGGGCGCACCTGAAGGGCGGAGCGCGCAAGGTGCTGCTGTCCGTTCCGGGCAAGGGTGTGGACGCCACGCTCGTGATGGGCGTCAACGAGGGCACGTACGACCCCGAGCGCGACCACGTCGTCTCCAACGCCTCCTGCACCACCAACTGCGTGGCGCCCATGGTGAAGGTGCTCGACGAGCACTTCGGCCTGGTGAAGGGGCTGATGACGACCATCCACGGGTACACCAACGACCAGGTCGTGCTGGACGGCCCGCACAAGGACCTGCGGCGCGGTCGCAGCGCGGCCGTCAACATCATCCCCACGTCCACCGGGGCCGCCCGCGCGGTCGGCCTGGTGCTGCCGGAGCTCGCCGGCACGCTGGACGGGATCGCCGTACGGGTCCCGGTCGAGGACGGGTCGCTGACCGACCTCAGCGTGGTGCTGGAGCGGCCGGGGACGGCCGAAGAGGTCAACGCCGCCTTCCGGGAGGCCGCGGACGGGCCGCTCAAGGGTGTGCTGAGGGTCTCCGACGCCCCGATCGTCTCCCGTGACATCGTGGGCGACCCCGCCTCCTGCGTCCTGGACGCCCCGCTCACCCAGGCGCACGGTGACCTGGTCAAGGTCTTCGGCTGGTACGACAACGAATGGGGTTACACCAACCGGCTCCTCGACCTGACCCAGTACGTCGCCGCACGTCTTCCGCGCGACTGACACGCAGGGTCACTCGGGTGGGACCCCGCCTCCCGATCCCGTACCGTCCGGGCCCCCGGACCATTACCTTGGCACATGACGGCAGATGACGGCACGTGACGGCACGGGGTCGGCCAAGGGGTCTGGAGGATCACAGGTGGGTGGCTCGGAGGGAACCGAAAAGGCCCGTATCCGGCTGCCACAGCTGAGGCTGGACGAGCTGCTGGAGGAGCTGCAGGCCCGTCTCGACGCGGCCCGCGGCACCCGCGACCGTGTGCACAGCCTCCTTGAGGCCGTGCTCTCGGTCGGCCGTGAACTCGACCTGGAGCAGGCACTGCACAGCATCGTCGAGGCGGCCGCCGCCCTGGTGGACGCCCAGTACGCGGCCCTCGGCGTGATCGGCCCCGACGGCAAGAGGCTCTCCGCCTTCCACACCGTCGGGGTCACCGACGAACAGATCGCCAGGATCGGCCCTTACCCGGAGGGCCACGGCATCCTCGGGGAACTCATCCGCCATCCCGAGCCCCTGCGGCTGACCAAGCTGTCCACGCACTCCGCCTCCTACGGGTTCCCGGCCCACCACCCCCCGATGAACACCTTCCTCGGCGTCCCGATCCGGGTGCGCGAACAGGTCTTCGGCAATCTGTACCTCACCGAGAAGCGGGGTGGCGTGCAGTTCGACGAGGAGGACGAGGCGGTCCTGTCGACGCTCGCGGTGGCCGCCGGCGTCGCCATCGACAACGCCCGCCTCTACGAGGACTCCCGGCTGCGTGAGCGCTGGCTGCGGGCCAACGCGGAGATCACCCACCGCCTGATGTCGGGCGGCGCGCACACGGAAGTTCTCCGGCTCATCGCGGACCGGGCCCGGGAGAACACGGGCGCCGCACTCGCCCTGGTCGCGACACCCATGGGCGACACCGACTCGCTCACCGTGGAACTGGCCGTGGGCCAGGGGGCCGAGGCACACCGAGGGCTCGTCCTGCCCGTGGGCGGCAGCCTCATCGGACACGCTTTCGCCTCCGCGTCACCGGTGACCAGCGCGGACATCTCCACCGACGAGCGGATCCCGTCGGCTCCCGAGCGCTTCGGCGGGCTGGGCCCGGCGGTCGGAGTGCCCATCGGCTCCGGCGCCGACGGGGTACGCGGGGTCGTCCTGCTGGCCCGCGAGGCCGGCCGGCCCCCGTTCACCGACAAGGAGATCGAACCCCTGCGCGGTTTCGCCGCACAGGCCGCGGTCGCCATGGAACTCGCGGAGCGCCGCCAGGACGCCGAGGAGATCGCGGTGCTCAAGGACCGCGACCGCATCGCCCGCGACCTGCACGACCTGGCCATCCAGCGGCTGTTCGCCACCGGTATGACGCTGCAGAGCGCCGGGCGCCGTATCGACAACGCGGAGGCCGCCGAACGCGTGGTGCGCGCCGTGGACGACCTGGACGAGACCATCAAGATCATCAGGTCGACCATCTTCGGCCTGCGCGCACGCGAGGACGGCGCCGGATCGGGACTGCGGGCCCGCACGGTCCAGGTGGTCGGGGAGGCGGCACCGGTACTGGGTTTCGCCCCCAGCATCCGGATGGAGGGCCTGGTCGACACGGACGTGCCCCGGGAGATCGCCGACGACGTGGTCGCCGTCCTCTCCGAAGCGCTGACCAACATCGCCCGGCACGCCCGTGCCAAGCGCGCCGACGTGGTCCTGGAGACCGACGGGCGCGAAGTGAAGCTGACCGTGTCCGACGACGGAGTCGGCATTCCGGCCGAGGGCCGCCGCAGCGGGCTGCGCAACATGGCCGACCGCGCGGAGGGGCTCGGCGGAGACCTGACCACCGACTGTCCCGAGCACGGCGGCACCACCCTGGTGTGGCGGGCCCCCGTGTCCGACTGAACCGACTGCCCAACAGGGGGCCTGTGGCCGGGTGTTACGGCCGGGTGGCCGATGCCTGTGTTTCGTGCGCCCGACGATCCTGGATGCCGATCGCGGCGATGGTCGCGATGAAGCCGAGCCTGGAGCAGGCCACGCTCGCTGCCGCACAGCCCCTGATGGGGCGCTGATCGGCGCGGTGGTGGCGGTGCTGCTGTTGCTGATCCCGGCCGGCGTGCATGGGCTGAGGCTGTTCGCGGTCGAGCGGGGACTGGAAGTGGTCGCGATCGTGTTGTTGCTGCACGCGGCGGCGATGCACTTTTGGAACTACGCGCTCCACACGGCGGCGGTGGCGGCGGTGCTCATTCTGGTGGATCTTCCCCAGCCTTCTCATTACGCGGACGAGGGCTACCGGGTGCTGTGGACGTTGTGCGGCGTGGGGATCGGTCTGCTGGTCATGGTGCTGGCCGGCCTGCTCGCCAAGCGCACCGCCAAAGCATCGCCGCGGCCGGCCTGAACCTGAACGCTCCGGTCCCGCGTCAGCGTCCGTGGGCGCTGGACCGGAGCTAGTCCGAGGTGGCTGCCTTGCGTTCCTGGCCGCGGCGGACCGCGGCCAGGATGGCCTTGACGGCCAGGCCCAGGACGATCAGGTTGGTGATCATCTGGACGGTGACCAGCAGCCGCGCCGTCTGACTCTTGGCGGTGATGTCGCCGAAGCCGACGGTGGAGAACACGGTGACGGTGAAGTAGAGGCCGTCGGTGTGGGAGAGGTGTTCGCCGAAGCTGCCGGGCGACAGCGATGCGAGGGCGACGTAGGCGGCCGCGAACAGCAGCAGGAAGAAGGGGACGCACGTCGCCAGCGCTTCGGCGGCGCGTAGCCCCGGGTACGGGGAGCGCAGGATCATGCGGACCTGTCCCGCGGTCAGGATGACGAACACGGCCAGCCCGATCAGCAGGATCGGGAGGGTGGTGGTCGTGGAGGCGTGGTCCAGGGGCAGCAGGTAATACGCGGTCACGAGTACGGCGACCGTGGCGGGGACGCGGAGCGCGGTCAAGGTGATGCGGCGGAACGAGGGCCGGGCACCGCCTTCATCGCGGCGGGGCTCACCGGTGTCAGAGGTCATGACGCCCGCCGCATCTTCTTGAGCGCGGCCCGGAAGGACATGGCGCGGTCGTGCCACATCATGCCGACGGCGGCGCCCAGGGTGATCACCACTCCGATCGCGATGAAGAACGACATGAGGGCGAAGACCACCCCGATCGGCCCGTACTTGTGTTCGTAACTGATGACCATGCCGGAAAAGACGAAGTGGAAGACCACCAGCATGCCGATCCAGAACGCGCCGGTGGCGACGGCGCACGGCAGCAGCCTGCGCCAGGCGACCTCGCCGGCCAGCAGGAACCACATCGTCAGCCACCAGAAGCCAACGCAAGCCGGGATGTTGACGATCCACCACGCGACGGGTGCAGCCGAGTGCACCGCGTGCCCGGCCGTGGTGCCCGCGGAAGTCCAGACGACCACCCCAGCCAGCCAGACCAGCGCGCGCAGCCGGTCCCCTGCCCCATGCCGACGGACATCGAACACCTGCTGGTACAGGGTCTGGAACGCGGAGGCCGCCGCGAAGCCGCTGAGGACGACGAACACCCACGACAGGCCGGTCACCGCCGAGGAGGTGGCCGTGGAGGAGGTGAACAGATCACCGACATCGGCGGCGGCCTCACGGCTGAGCCCCAGCCGTTCGCTCAGGAACGACACCGCCGACCGCCCCGCCAGAGCAGCGACGATCAGCATGAACGGGACAGCGCACAACAGCAGCGTCGCGGCCAGCAGCATGGCCCGGTTCAAGAAGTCCACCGCGTCCAGTCGGCGCCACAGGTTCTCGGCCCAGGACCCGGAATACTTCGCCTTGCCCCACTCGGCGACGCGCCGCGTACGCCCGGCCTCCTCATCCGGCGGCCTGGTCTCATCGGCGGTCTGTGCCCCGTGGTTGTCACGTGAATCACCTGGGGACTCACCCGTCGACCGCATGATGCATCCTCCCGGCGATAACCACCTGGAACGATGATCGACTGCAAGCCCTTGCGTGCCGACGACGCGCGTTTCAAGGTCACGCTGTCACCTCAACGGCTGCACCCCTTGCATGCCACGGACGAGTCCTTCGACTCGGTCTCGTTCATCCTGGACGCAGACGCCGGCCTTCGAGGGCTTCAAGCAACTTCCGTCCGACCTCGGACACGAGCGGCCCCTCAGGGGCCGGGCGGCCTCACCGAGGGGCCGGGCGGGGTGCGTTCCCCGTCACTCGTGCGGTACGACGGCGACCGGGCAGCGGGCGTGGTGCACCACCGCGTGCGCGACCGGGCCGGTGTGGGTGCCGAGCACGGCCGTGCGGATCCGGCGTCCGACGACCAGCAGACCGGCGTCCTGAGTGATGTCCAGCAGCCGCTGTGCCGGGCGCCCCTCCTCGGCCAGAGCCTCCAGCTCGAGGGCGGGATACTTCTCCCGCCAGGGCCCGAGCACCTGGTCCAGGCGCCGCGTGGCGGTCTCCCGCAGCGTCCTGCGCGCCTTGGCCTCGGCCGCGAGGGGCATGTAGGGCAACTGCAGGGTGTACAGCACCCGCAGGGGTGCCGCGTGCAGAGCGGCGGTCTCGAAGGCGAAAGCGAGCAGTTCCTCGCACGAGTGCGCCGGATCGAGACCGACCACGACGGCGCGGTACGGCGTGACCACCGACGGCCCCCCCTCGGCGTCCGGCTGGTGCTCGTCCTCGGTCTTCCGACCCGCCCGTACGAGGACCACCGGCCGTACCGCGTGTGCCACCGTCGCCGACGCCACCGAGCCCGCCATGAAGCCGCCGAAACCGCTGAAGGCGCGACTGCCGAGGACCAGCAGTTCGGATTCGGCGCTCGCCGTGACGAGTGCGTCGGCCGCGGGCCGGGCGATCTGGTCTCCGCTCAGACGCACCTGCGGGTACTTCTCGGCGAGGGGGTCCATGGCGCTGCGCAGGATCCGACGCGCCCAATGGCGAGGCACCTCCAGCTCGGGAAGGTCGGCCGCGTCGGGCGGCAGCCCCTCCCAGGCGTGGATCAGGCGCAGGGGAAGTCCGCGCAGCAGGGCCTCCCCGGCCGCCCAGTCGGCGGCGGCGAGGCTTTCAGGTGAACCGTCCAGGCCTACGACAATCGGACGAAGCACGGCCAACACCTCCCTGGTCCGGTGTCCCACGTATGCTTCTGTGCCTCCCCCCGGTTCCAGGATCCGTGCGCACGGGCGCACCGGGCAGGGGCCGGCCGTCCCCTCCCCGGTGCCGAACGGCCTGTACGGCGGGGCTCACGGGGTAACCGGGCTGGTGCCACGCGGCTCCGGTCCGGCAGGTTCCGTGCCTCCCATGTCCAGGCGGAAGGGTGGGTACTGGTCCGTCATCAGGGCGACGTAGGCGGCGACCCGCAGCACCCAGCGGTTGAGACCCAGGACGAGGTCGAAGATCTGCTTCGGGTACTTCTCGGTGAAGCCCAGGACCACGGCTGCGACGAGCGTCAGCACGGTGATGAGTCCGCCGTCCCACCAGCCCATGCGCAGCCCGCCGAGGAAGAACCCGATGACGATGTAGTGCGGAATGGCCAGCAGCCACCACTTCACCAGCACCAGACCGCGGGAGAGGTGCTCGGGGTAGGCGACGTCCAGCCGCGCCGGATAGTCCGGTTCCTCCTTGAGACTGAACGGCGGATAGCGGTCCGTGCCGAGGGCGCCGTACGAGTAGTAGGCGACCCGCCAGCTCCAGCGCAGCACCCCGAGGTTGAAGTCGAACAGCGAGCGCGGGTAGCGGCCCGTGAACAGGATGGCGAAGAAGGCGGCCACGCTGACGAAGGTGAAGCCGATCCAGAGGAAGAACAGCACCACGTAGTGGGGAATGACCAGGATCCACTTCACCAGCCACAACCAGCGCGACAGCGGTGCGTCGAGCACCGCTTCGACCCGGACCGGTCGGTCCGGTACTCCGGCAAGGGTCGTCATGGTGATCAGCTCCTTCGCCCGCGGCGGGACATGCCTATTCACTCCCATGACCAGCGTGACCGCCGTACGCCCGCGGCCGCGAGGGCCGGCCGGGTCCGCCGACGGGTCCGACGGGCCCCTGCCGGACGGGCCTGCGCGGCGACCGGCACCGGGACCACCGGACAGTGCGCGTGGCGGAGCAGAACACGGGGGTTACTGGCGTCGGCCGGCGGGCGGGGCGGCCCTTTCGGCGGTGAGCGACGATCAGGACGAGGTCGGCCGTCACCGACCCGTCCACCAGGGCGCGGTCCGGTGCGCTGTGCAGCGGGTCGTCGTCCACCGCCCACACGACCGCCACCGGGGTCCGCACGGGACCGATCGGCACCGCTTCGGCGGGCGGTCCGGGACGACGCACGCGGGGGACGGCTCAGGACCTTGACAGGGACCGATCGGCCCATGTGCTTCGCGCGCCGAAGACCGAGTCTGTAATCAGGACGCGGTACGCCCTCCCATGGGGACGTGGCCGTTCGTACCCCGGCAGCACCGGAGGCCACCATGCACGGCACCCCGCACACCGTCACCGACGTGATGACCCGCACCGTCGTCGCCGTGGCGCGCGACACGGTCTTCAAGGACATCGTGAAGGCCATGGCGAAGTGGCGCGTGAGCGCCCTGCCCGTCGTCGATGGTGACCACCGAGTCCTGGGTGTGGTGTCCGAGGCGGACCTGCTGCCCAAGGAGGAGTTCCGCGACGGCGACCCGGACCGGTACGCCCGGCTGCGTCGTCTGTCCGACCTGGCCAGGGCCGGGGCGCGAACCGCCGAGGAGCTGATGACGGTTCCCGCCGTCACCGTCCGGGCCGACGAGACGCTCGCCCGGGCGGCCCGGACCATGGCGCGCACCAGGGCCAAGCGGCTGCCGGTGGTGGGCGCCGAGGGAGTCCTGGAGGGCATCGTGAGCCGTTCGGACCTGCTCAAGGTGTTCCTGCGGGACGACGAGGAGATCGCGAAGGAGGTCCGTGACCACGTCGTCGCGTTCCTCTTCCCCGATCACGAGGAGCCCATCCGGGTGATGGTGCACGACGGCGTCGTGACCCTGACCGGTCGGGTCCGGGACACCTCGATCGTGCCCGTCGCGGCTCGCCTCGTAAGGGCCGTGGAAGGAGTCGTCGATGTGGACTGCGCACTCCTGGGCGCACCCCGCAGGCCGGATCTCGACCCGGATCTCCCCGAGGGCACGCCGACGGCGCACGCGACCGTGGACGGGGCGCTCTCGTCGGACGGCCGCTCTTCCTGACAGACACGCCTGGGCGGCCCCCTCGCAGGTCCGTCCGAGCACGAGAGGTTGCGACAGGAAAGGAGAGGGGTGCCGACTCGTGGCAGGGACGAGGCGCGCGCGTGCGCAGAGAAAGCTGCTGTGGCGGTGGCGGCGCAACCCGCTCCGCCGTCGCTGTGACAGGGTGGAGGCGTGGATCGTCCTGGCCACCTGGATCGTGGCCCTGGCCGGCGGCCTGCTCGCCGGAGAGGCGGCGGGCTCGGCCATGGAGGACGACCTCGCCACCCGACGAGCCGCCGTGCACGCCGTATCGGCGGTGCTGATCGAGGACGCGGACGGAACCCCCGCGGTGACGGAGGACGGCATCGGTGACACGGTGCACGCGAAGGTGCGCTGGACGGCCGCCGACGGTTCCGCACACACCGGGCTGACCCGCACCGAACCGGGCCGTGCGAAGGGGAGCTCGGTCACCGTGTGGATCGATCGCCGGGGCGACCTGGCACGGGCACCCCTCACCGCGGGCGAGGCGCGTCTGCAGTCGGCACTCGCGGGTGTGCTGGTCGCGGTCGGCACCGGTGCCGTGGCCTTCGGCTGCGGCCGGCTGGCCCGGCTGCGGCTGGACCGTCGGCGCATGCGTGACTGGGAGTCGGAGTGGGAGCGGGTCGCGCCGAGCGGCGGAAGGACATGACAGGTCCGGGGAAGGCCGGGACCGGTGCGGTAGCAGGGCGAAGGACAAGGGGTCACCGGGCGAAAGAGCCGACCGGGTCCCTCGTGGGGCCGGTCGGCTCACGCGCGTACCCGTCCTCGCGCATGACGCTTGAGTCGTCAGGAGCGAAGAGGAGGGTGACATGAGCGGCATGATCGAGCGGCTCACCGGCTGGCCGGCACTGCCCGACCTGTTCGGTTGGGTGGAGACCGGACTTCCCGTGGCGCACACCGCGCCGGGGACGCACGGTATCCGGATCGAGGAGCGGTTGACGGACGGCGCGTACGTCCTGCGTGCGGAGCTGCCGGGCGTCGACCCTGAGAAGGACGTCGAAATCACCGTCACGGAGGGGGTCCTCGTACTGCGCGCGGAGCGGACCGGGGAGACCGCGGACAAGCAGCACACCGAGTTCCGCTACGGGACTTTCACCCGTTCGGTCCGGCTGCCGGCCGGAGCCAGGGGCGACGAGGCCACGGCGGAGTACAAGGACGGCGTGCTCACCATCGCGGTTCCGATCCCGGAGGCGAAGACGGAGAGCATGACCATTCCGGTGCGGCAGGGC
>NZ_JBHUXV010000128.1:0-25389 GCF_042669125.1 Streptomyces sp. NPDC057253
GAAGGGGCCCGGTCGTCACGACCGGGCCCCTTCGGCAGTCCGATGCGGCTTCTCGGCGCACCTGCCGTCCCGCGTCCGCCTCAGGCGACCGGGCGGACCTGCGGGGACCGGAGCCGGTGGGCGAGCCGGCCGAGCAGGACGGCGTTGACCAGTCCGGCCACGACCGTGCCCGCGGTGAAGAGCAGCGGACTCAGCCACTCGGGCACGGCATCCGCGCCCGGTACCGACGCCAGGACCAGGAAGCTCATCGGCGCCGTCGCCATGATCGGCCAGATCCCGGCGAACCCGGGGTCCGGCAGCGCGTACGCGGCGACCAGGAAGAACCCGAGCGCCGCCGCGACCACGGCGAGGTACCCGCGCGCGGGCCAGTTGTCCACGGCGGGTGCCAACAGGGCCCGAAGCCGCTGCGAAACGTTCCGGCGCGGCGCGGAGGGCGTGCCACGCCGTACGGCCCCGGCAGCGGGCCGCGCCCAGCGAGAGACAGCCCGACCCATCGCACCTCCCGTACCCGGTCGCGCAACCCCCGTGCCGTCCCCCGCCGCACCCGACGCGAGCGCGCCCAGCACCGCCGCGTTCACCAGGGCGCACGCCAGGAGCCACGCCGTCCAGATGCCGACGGCGAGCGCCTCCACCGCCGGGGAGCCCTGGGTGCCGGGGCCGAACGGGAGGACGACGGGCAGGAAGGACAGGGGGGCGGTGAGCAGTATCGGGGCCATGGCCAGGAAGCTGTCCGGGAAGAGGAACGTGGAGAGGACGGAAGCGCCGACGACCGCGAGGTAGGCCCGGGCGTGCCAGTTGCCGGTGGCGAGGGCGAGCAGTCGGCGTGGACGGGAGGCTTGCGACATCGCGGCTTCCTTCGGGACGGTCGGGTGGGCTGCCTCCACGGTGTCGCGCCCGCCGCACTCCGGCATGAGTACCGGTACTCATACCGACCCGGGCAAAGCCCCTGGACTCAGGTGGACCCCGGCTCCCAGCGGGTCGCTCGAACGGTCCGGCACGGCGCGACAGGTGCCGGGCCAGGGGCTTTGCTGGAGAACATGTCTCGACTCGACAGCGCAAGCCCGCGCTCCCTTCGCTCCGCTGCCGCACTGGGCCTCGTGGCAGCCCTGGCCGTCGGCTGTACCTCAGCCGATGCCGACACCACCGTCGCGGGCCGCGCGGCCGTCGGGACGTCACCGCTGCCCACCGTCCCGCCCGCCCAGCCACCGGCCCAGCTCACCCGGGCCGAGGTCGACACCGCGGTGGGCCAACTGGACGACGTGGTGAAGGACGCCATGCGCACCACCGGTGTGCCCGGAATCGCGGTGGGCGTGGTGTACGACGACAAGGTGGTGTACCTGAAGGGGTTCGGCCTGCGGAAGGCGGGCACGAAGGACCGGATCGGAGCGGACACGGTCTTCCAGCTCGCCTCGGTCTCCAAGCCTCTCGCCTCCACGGCGGTCGCCGCGGCCGTGGGCGACAAGTCCCTCGGCTGGGACGACCCGGTCGTCAAGTACACCCCCGGCTTCGCGCTGAAGGACCCGTGGGTGAGCCGCCATGTCACGGTGGCCGACCTGTTCGCGCACCGCAGCGGCCTGCCCGACCACGCAGGGGACCTCCTGGAGGACCTGGGTTACGACCGCTCGTACATCCTGGATCACCTGCGCTATGAGCCGCTGGCCCCCTTCCGCGCCCACTACGCGTACACCAACTTCGGGCTCACCGAGGCCGGTGTCGCCGCCGCGCGGGCGGCGGGGACCACCTGGGAGAAGCTGTCCGCCGACAAGGTGTACAAGCCGCTGGGGATGGACTCCACCAGCTCCTCGTTCGCCGACTACGAGAAGGCGGGCGACAAGGCTTCCCTGCATGTGAGGAGCGGTGACACCTGGCGTGCCTCGTACGTGCGGAACCCGGACGCCCAGAGCCCGGCGGGCGGGGCCAGTTCCACGGTCCGCGACATGACGAAGTGGCTGCGCCTGCAACTGGGCAACGGGAAGTTCGAGGGGCGGCAGGTCGTCGACGCCGCCGCGCTGGAGCAGACCCACCTGCCGCACATGCTCTCCGCGCCGCCGCACACGCCGGCGGGCAGGGCCGGGTTCTACGGGCTCGGCTGGAACGTGAGCTACGACGACGAGGGCAGGCTGAAGCTCGGCCACTCCGGCGGTTTCGCGCTGGGGGCGGCGACCAACGTCACGCTGCTGCCCTCGGAGAAGCTCGGCATCGTCGTGCTGACCAACGGCGAGCCCATCGGTGTGCCCGAGGCGATCTCCGCCACGTTCCTCGACACCGCGCAGACGGGCGGGCCGACCGTCGACTGGCTGAAGTTCCTGGGGCCGGTCTTCGAGCAGACCCTTCAGGCGGAACGCTCGGAGACCGACTACAGCAAGCCCCCGGCCTCGCCGGCGCCCGCCAAGGCCAACAGCGCCTACACCGGGACGTACGCCAACGACTACTACGGTCCGCTGACCGTCAGCGCCCAGGGGGACGAACTCAGCCTTCAGATCGGGCCCAAGAAGCAACGGTTCGTGCTGACGCACTACGACGGTGACACCTTCAGCTACCGCACCACCGGCGAAATGGCCGTCGGCCTGACCGGCGTGACCTTCACCGTCGGCTCCGGCGGACGCGCCGACAAGGTCCGGGTCGAGAACCTGGACACGAGCGGCCTCGGCACCTTCACGAGGAAGGAGCAGTAGTCCGGCACCGCTCGCCGGCAGGGGTGGCGCCGGGGCCCGCGGGATGTTCGCGCGGGCCCGCTCGCCCTCAGTGCTCCCCCGCCTCCAGCAGCCCCGCCGCCGCGCCCACGATCCGGGGGTCCGGGGTGCCGACGACCTCGTCGTCCTTGTCGGTGTAGTCGAAGCGGGCCAGGACGGTGCGCATGGCCTCGACTCGGGCCCGCTTCTTGTCGTTGCTCTTGACCACCGTCCAGGGGGCGAACTGGGTGTCCGTCTCACGGAACATGGCGACCTTGGCGGCGGTGTAGTCGTCCCAGCGGTCCAGGGACGCGAGGTCCATGGGGCTGAGCTTCCACTGCCGTACGGGATCGATCTGACGGATCGTGAAGCGGGTGCGCTGCTCGCCCTGGGAGACCGAGAACCAGAACTTCAGCAGGTCCACGCCGTCGTCCACGAGCATCCGCTCGAACAGCGGGGCCTGCCGCATGAAGCGCCGGTACTCGTCGTCCGAGCAGAAGCCCATGACCCGCTCCACCCCGGCCCGGTTGTACCAGGACCGGTCGAACAGCACGATCTCACCGGCGGTCGGCAGGTGTTCGACGTACCGCTGGAAGTACCACTGCCCGCGCTCGCGCTCGGTCGGCTTCTCCAGCGCCACCACCCGGGCGCCCCGGGGGTTCAGATGCTCCGTGAAGCGCTTGATGGTGCCGCCCTTGCCGGCCGCGTCCCGCCCCTCGAAGACGATGACGAGCCGGCGCCCGGTCTCCTTGATCCAGCTCTGCAGCTTCAGCAGTTCGATCTGCTGGAGCCGCTTGTGCCAGTCGTACTCCTTGCGCTCCATCCGGTGCGCGTAGGGGTAGTTCTCCCGCCAGGTGTCGATCGGGCTCCCGTCGGGACGGATCAGCACGGGCTCGTCGGGATCGGTGTAGTCGACCTTCAGGTCGGTCAGCAAGGGCGTCATCCTGGGTCCCCTCTCGTCTCGGTGGGTCAGTGGAACCGCGGCACGATCAGGTAGATGCCGTACGCCACCACCGCCGCGCAGGCGAGGAAGCACAGCCCGGCCTGCGCGACGCCGAGACTCGACGTGCTTCCGCCATTTTCCCTCGCTCCTTCGAATCGGGCGAGGCCGAGTACCCCGAGGGCGAAGACGACGACCACGGCGACGGTGACTCCGACGCTCACCGCGGTGACCTGGCCGAGTGCGGTCCAGTCGATGCTCATGTCAGGAACTCCCGGGGTGGGCTCAGGCGGCCGTGCCGACACGGGCCGGCGGCTCGGTGCGGAGGGTGACCTCGTGGGTGTCGTTGACGTTGTGCGCGCTCACCGGGTTGCGGCGGGACAGCAGCACGATGCCCCCGGCGACGGCCACGCCGACCAGGGCGACGACGACGGTGCCGACGTTGCCGCCGTGCTTGACCGCGCTCGCGGAGACACCGCCCACCAGCGCGGCGGCGGGCAGGGTGATCAGCCAGGCCAGCACCATCCGGCCCGCGACGCCCCAGCGGACCTCCGCGAGACGGCGGCCGAGGCCCGCGCCGAGGATGCTGCCGGAGGCGACCTGCGTGGTGGACAGCGCGAAGCCGAGGTGGGCGGAGGTCAGGATGACGGTCGTGGACGCGGTCTCGGCGGCGAAGCCCTGCGGGGACTGGATCTCCGTGAGGCCCTTGCCCATGGTGCGGATGATCCGCCAGCCGCCGAGGTAGGTGCCGAGGCCGATGGCGAGACCCGCGGAGGCGATGACCCAGACCGGCGGACCGGCGTCATGGCCGAGCGCGCCCGCCGAGATGAGGGTCAGGGTGATGACGCCCATGGTCTTCTGGGCGTCGTTGGTGCCGTGCGCGAGGGAGACGAGGGACGCGGAGGCGATCTGGCCGAGCCGGAAGCCCTTGGTCACCGAGCCCTTGCGGGCGCGGGCGGTGAACTTGTAGGCGAGGTAGGTGGCGATCAGCGCGGCCACGCCCGCGACGACCGGGGAGGCCACCGCGGGGATCAGGATCTTCTCGACCACCTTGTCGAAGTGCACCCCGTGGGAGCCGGCGCCGACCCACACGGCGCCGATGAGCCCGCCGAACAGCGCGTGCGACGAGCTCGACGGAAGGCCGACCAGCCAGGTCAGCAGGTTCCACAGAATCGCTCCGACCAGCCCGGCGAAGATCATCGCCGGTGAGACCAGGGTGTCGTCCACGATGCCGCCGGAGATCGTCTTGGCGACCTCGGTCGACAGGAAGGCGCCCACGACATTGAGCACCCCGCTCACCAGGACCGCGGTCCTGGGTTTCAGCGCCCCGGTCGCGATGGACGTCGCCATCGCGTTGGCCGTGTCGTGGAATCCGTTGGTGAAGTCGAAGGCCAGTGCCGTGACGATGACGACCGCCACGAGGAACGTGATGTGGTCCATGCCCTTCATGGGAGCAAGCGCTTCCGTACGGGAGGCGAACGCGAGGCAAAGCCCGTTCCAGGTCCACGCACCCGGCCGGTGAGCATCGTGCGATGCTGGCGTGATGGTGAGCATCGAGGACCTGGTGCGGCTGCGGCAGGCCCGGGACCGCATGGACCGCGAGTACACCGAGCCGCTCGACGTCCCCGCGCTCGCCCGTACCGCGCTGATGTCCCCCGGCCACTTCCAGCGCAGTTTCCGGGCGGAGTTCGGGGAGACGCCGTACGGCTATCTCATGACCCGGCGCATCGAGCGCGCGAAGACGCTGCTGCGGCGGGGCGACCTGTCGGTCACCGAGGTCTGCATGGCGGTGGGGTGCACCTCCCTCGGCTCCTTCAGCTCGCGGTTCACGGAGCTGGTGGGCGAGACGCCGAGCGCCTACCGGGCCCGGTCGCACGAGGAACTCGCGGGGATCCCGCCTTGTGCGGTCCGCAGGCACACCCGGCCCCGGCGGGCCTAACGTGAACCCATGGACATCAAACTCAAGAACTGCTTCATCGCCGTGGACGACCACGACAAGGCGATCGCGTTCTACCGGGACGTCCTGGGCATGGAGGTGCGCAACGACGTCGGGTACGAGGGCATGCGCTGGGTGACGGTCGGCTCACCGCTCCAGCCGGACGTGGACATCGTGCTGGAGCCCCCGGCGGCGGATCCGGACGCGTCGCCCGCGGACAAGGAGGCGATGGCGCGGCTGCTGGCGAAGGGACTGCTCCGCGGGGTCAACTTCACGACCACGGACTGTGACGCGTTGTTCGCGCGCGTGCGGGAGTCCGGGGCCGAGGTGATCCAGGAGCCGATGGACATGCCGTACGGGGTGCGGGACTGCGCGTTCCGGGACCCGGCGGGGAACATGCTGCGGTTCATGGAGGTGCCGAAGTAGAGCCACCTACGATCACCGCATGACCACCCACTGGACTTACGCCTTCGTGGACCGGCCCGTCCCCCGCTTCGCCCGGGCCTGTGACTTCTGGGCCGGCGTCACGGGCACCCACCTGTCCGAGTTCCGGGGCGAGCGGCGGGAGTTCGTGACGCTGCTGCCCTCCGAAGGGACCGACGCCTGCGTCAAGATCCAGGCCGTCGCCTCCGGGCCCGGCGGTGCGCATCTCGACTTCTGTGTCGACGACGTACGGAAGTTCGCGAGGACGGCAGAGGCGCTCGGCGCGCATGTGGTCGCCGATCAGGGGACGTTGGTGGTACTCCGCTCCCCCGCGGGCCAGTTGTTCTGCGCCGATCCCTGGCGGGGGCAGTCGGTGCGGCCGCCGGTGTTCCGGGGCACCCGCCTCGACCAGGTCTGCCTGGACATCCCGCCGTCCCTCCACGAGGCCGAAGTGGCCTTCTGGACCGCCCTGTTGCCCGACTGGGAGTCCTTTGCGGGCTCGCTCCCCGAGTTCCACGTCCTCAGGCCCCCGGCCGGCTTCCCGGTCCGGATCCTCCTCCAGCGCCTGGAGGAGGAGCGCCCCGCCTCCGCCCATCTGGACCTGGCCTGCGCGGACATCGAGGCGACCCGTGCCGGACACGAGCGGCTGGGCGCCGAGTTCGTCACCGAGGGCAGGAACTGGACGGTCATGAGGGACCCGGCGGGCGGGCTGTACTGCCTGACGCGGCGGGACCCGGAGACGGGCGGGCTGCCTAGCCCGAGATGAAGGCGCAGGCCACCAGGACCCGGTCGCCGTCGGGGTCGGTGGTCGGGGTGGGGCAGGTGCTCGCCCAGCCCTCCGGCAGGCCGGGCGTCGGACTGCTCTCCTGCCAGCCGTACGGCCCCCGCGGCTCCGCCGAGTCCTGGAGCCAGAGCGTCAGCCCGCCCGCGACCACCACGAGGGCCGCCCACACCAGCAGGGCCCGGCGCCACAACCGGCGGCGATCCGTCACCCCCACGGCTCCACAGCCACGACCGCGGCCACCGGAAGCGGCCCGTAGATGTGGGGGAACTCCTCGGCGCCGGGCTCGGGGGCCTCGTACTTCAGCGGTACGTCGAGGAGGGCGGGGTCGATGACGAGGACCACCAGGTCGGGCACGTCGGCGAAGAAGGCCGCGGCCGTGCGCGGCAGCTGCTCGCGCGTCGAGCAGTGGATGAACCCCTCCTCCTGGAGGGTGCGGCCGCGTGTGGAGATCTCGTACGTGCCCTTGGTCCGGGCCTTCTCCCAGAGGGAGCGCTCGGTGATGTGCACGATCGGGTTCGTTGTGGACATGCCGTCACGGTAAGGCCTCAGCCGGGCCGCCCGCCCGTGCAGATACCGCTGCTCGGGCAGGCTCAGGGTCTTGGCGGCCGCCGACTCGTACGCGGTCCGCGCCTCCTGGCGGCGGCCGGCCCGCTCCAGCAGATGTCCGCGCACGGCGTCGAGCCGGTGCCCCAACTCGTCGGGGAGCTCGTCCAGTTCCGCGAGCCCGGCCTCCGGCCCGTGGACCATGGCCACCGCGACGGCCCGGTTCAGCCGCTCCACGGGCCCGGGAACCAGCCGTACGAGGACGTCGTAGAGGCCGAGGATCTCCCGCCAGTCGGTCTCCCGCGCCGAGGGCGCCTCGTCGTGCACGGCGGCGATGGCCGCGCGGATCTGGTAGGGCCCGGGGCGGCGGCGGGCCAGCGCCCCCGTGACCAGCGCGACGCCCTCCTCGATCGCCGCCTTGTCCCAGCGGGCGCGGTCCTGTTCGTCGAGGGGGACGAGGTCGCCGCTGGGGCCGGTGCGGGCGTCGCGGCGGGCGTCGGTGAGGAGCATCAGGGCGAGCAGGCCCGCGATCTCGCAGTCGTCGGGGAGGAGACGGTGGACCGTGCGGGTCAGCCGGATCGCCTCACCGGCGAGGTCGCGCCGCTGGAGAGCGGGCCCGGAGGTCGCCGTATGGCCCTCGTTGAAGATCAGGTAGAGGGTGTGCAGGACGGCGGGCAGCCGCTCCTCCCACCGGTCCGGCCGCCCGAACCGCACGCCCCGCACCTTCTGCTTGGCCCGGCTGATCCGCTGCGCCATGGTCGCCTCGGGGACGAGATGGGCCCGGGCGATCTCCGCCGTGGTCAGACCGCCGACCGCGCGCAGGGTGAGCGCGATCTGCGCGGCGGCGGTGAGCTCCGGATGGCAGCACAGGAACAGCAGCGACAGGGTGTCGTCCTCGCGCGGCGCACGGTCGGCGACCGGCGTGACGCGCAGGCTCAGCGCCGCCGCCCTCTCCTCCCGCGCCCGCCGCGCCTCCTCCGCGCGCAGCGCGTCGGTCAGCCGCCGCGAGGCCACCCTGATGAGCCAGCCGCGCGGATTGTCGGGCACCCCCGCGGCCGGCCACTGTCCGGCCGCGGCCAGCAGCGCCTCCTGTACGGCGTCCTCGGCGGCGTCGAAATGGCCGTAGCGCCGGACCAGCGCGCCGAGGACCTGCGGCGCGTGCAGGCGCAGCAGGTCCTCGATCGCGGTGGTGCCCGACACGGGTCTCAGATGTCCCCGGCGCCGTCCAGGATGGGCCGGATCACCACCGGGTACTCGGGGGCGCCGGCGGGCTGGGGGCACTGGGCGATCCGCTCGGCGATCTCCGTGACCCGCTCCAGGCTCTCGCACTCCAGCACCCAGTAGCCGCACATCAGCTCCTTGGTCTCGCTGTACGGGCCGTCGGTGATCACGGCCTTGCCGTCCGCGTCCCGGCCGACGTGCCGGATCCTCGCGGGCTCGGCGAGACCCTGGGCGTCGAGGAACTCGCCGGTCTCGGACAGGTCGTTGTTGATGGCGCCCATGAAGGCGTACATCGTCTGGATCTCCTGCTCGCTCCAGGCCGGAGACTGTTCGGAGCCCTTGCCGCGCATGGCCTCGTAGTCGGCCTGTGTTGCCTGCACCATGACCAGGTACTTCATGATTCCGCTCCTTCGGCGTCGATCGGCTCGGCCACCCGGGGCGGGCGGCTCTCACGGGGGACGTCGGAGCCGGGGACGGATTCTCGACACGGGTTCAGGAAGTCTTTTCGGCGGGGGCGCCGCCCTGGTCCTCGTCGGAGTCGGCGACCTGGTCGGCGTAGGCCGGGCACTCGGGGTTGTGGCACGGGCCGCCCGTCCACACGGGGACCCACGCACCCAGCGTCTTGTGCCGCCGTACGACTGTCTGGACCGGCTGTCCGCAAGCGGGACAGACGTGTTCGTCGCTGCCCATGTCCTCAGAGTAGGGCGAAGGGGGCGGCGGCGCTTCCCTCAGCGCGGGAAGGGAGCGGTGGCGCTTTCCCTCAGCGCTTTCTGCCGTACGTCCGCACCACGACGCCGTTGTCGAAGACGCGGACTTCGTCGAGCGAGAACTCGGTGAGGGCGAATCCGGAGCCGACCATCGGCATGCCGGTGCACGGGCGGCGGGGCCGCTGCGGCCTTACCGCGCGGTACCCGGTTCCCGCCACATGGGCCACATCCGCGGCCCGTCGGGCAGGGCGAGCGGTCGGTCCACGAGCTGGAAGCCGAGCCGCTCGTACAGGCCCAGGCTCCGCTCGCTGCTCGCTTCCAGGTACGCCGGGACCCCGTCCCGGTCGCACCGCTCCAGCACCGATCCGATGAGCGCGCTCCCCAGCCCCTCGCCCTGCCGCGAGGGCGCCACGCCGATCATCCACAGGTACTCGTGGGCCCGCCCGGCGGGATGCACCTCGGCCGTGAGCGTGCCGATCAGCTCGATCCGCTCATTGTCCGGATCGACCGCCTCGCGCAACGCGGCGAAGCCCTCCTCGTCCTCGGCGCTCTCCGCCGGCACCGGCAGCCACAGCGCGCACGCCGCCCCGTCCTCCGTCACGTCGATCCGGCCCTCGGCGAGCACGATGTCGACGAACGCGGCCATCAGCCGCGGATGGGTGGTACGGCGGTACTCCTCCCCCGGGAAGATCCACCCGCTGACCGGATCGTCCTGGAAGGCCGCGTCCAGCAGCCCCGCGAGCAGCTCGCGGTCGTCTCTGTCCGCCGTCCGTATCGCCACGCCCATGCCCGCCCCTTTGGTCTCAACAGCCTCTTCTCGCGCGGTTGTTGAGCCTATCCGGTGAGCATGCGGAAGCGGGCCCCGCACACCGTGGGGATGTGCGGGACCCGTTCGTACCGGAGCCGGCCAGGGCCGCGCGGGGTCAGGAACCGCGCGGTCCCGGCCGCTCCGGGGTCCTCAACTGCTGCGCCGCGTCACGAACTCGGCCAGCGACAGCAACCCGCCCGCCGCCTCCGGATCGGGCACCGCGCGGGCCAGCTGCCCCATCGCCCGGGCCATCCGGTCGGCCGCCTGCGCCTGCGCCCAGTCCCGGCCCCCGGCCTCCTCGACGGCGAGGACCGTACGCGCCAGATCCTCCTCGTCGTACGGCGCCGCGTACAGCTCGGCCAGTTCCGCGGCCGCCGCCGTGCCCGAGGTGAGCGCGGCGACCACCGGGAGGGACTTCTTGCGGGCCGCGAGGTCGGCGCCGGCCGGTTTCCCGGTACGGCTCGGGTCGCCCCATATGCCGATCACGTCGTCGATGAGCTGGAAGGCGAGCCCGGCCTCCCGGCCGAACGCGTCCATCGCCTCGACGTCCTCGGTGGCCGAGCCCGCGTACAGTGCCCCGAGCGCGCAGGCGCACCCGAGCAGCGCGCCCGTCTTGGCCTCGGCCATGACGAGCACCTGGTCGAGGGTGACCTCGCCGGGTCCGAGCCCCTGCATGGCGGTGTCCTCGTGCTGGCCCTCGCACAGCTCGACCACGCAGTCCGCGAGACGGGCCGCGGCGGCCCCGGCCGCGGGGTGCGGGTCCTCGGCCAGCAGCCGCAGCGCCAGCGCCTGGAGGGCGTCCCCGGCGAGGATCGCGTCGGCGTCGCCGAACACGGTCCATGCGGTGGGGCGGTGCCTGCGGGTGGTGTCGCGGTCCATCACGTCGTCATGGAGCAGGGTGAAGTTGTGGACCAGCTCCACCGCCACGGCCGCCCGTACCGCCGCCGCCCGCGCCCGGTCGCCGCCGAGCGCGGCGGCCGCGGTGAGGACGAGGGCGGGGCGTATCGCCTTGCCGGCGTGGCCCGCCGCCGGGGTGCCGTCGGCATGCTCCCAGCCGAAGTGGTAGCGCGCGATCCTGCGCAGGGACCCGGGCAGCGACTCCACCGCGCGGCGCAACGCGGGGTCGACCACCGCCCGAACCCGCTCCAGGATCACACCGGCCTCGTGTCCGTCGGGCGGACCGGGGGTGGTCGCCCGCTCCCCGTCCTGCCCCCGGGTGCTTGCGCGATCCCCGCCCCGCCCCTGGGTGGTCGCCCGCTCCCCCGCCCGCCCCGGGGCGGGCGCCGCGGTCCCCCCGGCGGTCGGCGTTCCTCCCCCGTTTCTCTCTGTCGCCCGCGTCTGCGTACCCGTCGTGAACTCCGCCATGGGACCCCCCTCGGTCAGTCCGCGGACGGTGGCGCTTCCGCTGTAGGCGGGCGCGCTCCACCGGGGTGTCTCCACCCCGGTGTTCGACCGGGATGTACCCGCCCGGGTGGGCGGGGACACGGCTCCCAGGTGCAGAAACGTCACCGCCACCGGCCGATCTCGACGTTCTCCAGCACTCCGAGCGCGTCCGGCACCAGGACCGCCGCCGAGTAGTAGGCCGTCACCAGGTACTTGATGATCGACTGTTCATTGATGCCCATGAACCGCACCGACAGGCTCGGCTCGATCTCGTCCGGGATGCCCGCCTGCTGGAGACCGATGACCCCCTGGTCGGCCTCACCGGTACGCATGGCGATGATCGAGGTGGTCCGCTCCGGAGTGACCGGGATCTTGTTGCACGGGTAGATCGGCACCCCGCGCCAGGTGGGGATGCGGTTGCCGCCCACGTCGATGGTCTCGGGGACCAGCCCGCGCTTGTTGAGCTCACGGCCGATCGCGGAGATCGCGCGCGGGTGGGCGAGGAGCAGCTTGGTGCCCCGCCGGCGGCTGAGCAGCTCGTCCAGGTCGTCGGGGCTCGGCACTCCGTCGTGCGGCTGGAGCCGCTGGTCGTACTCGCAGTTGTTCAGCAGCCCGAACTCGCGGTTGTTGACCAGCTCGTGCTCCTGGCGCTCCTTGAGGGCCTCGACGGTCAGCCGGATCTGCTGTTCCGTCTGGTTCATCGGCTGGTTGTACAGATCGGCCACGCGCGTGTGGATGCGCAGGACGGTCTGGGCGATGCTCAGTTCGTACTCGCGGGGACGGGCGTCGTAGTCCACGAAGGTGTGCGGGATGTCGGGCTCGCCGTCATGGCCCGCCGCGAGGTCGATCGCCTTCTCGCCGTACTTGTTGGTGCGCTGCGAGGGGATCGCGCGCTGCTCCCGCAGATGCTCGCGCAGGGCTTCGGAGCGCTCCGCGACCTGCTCGACGTCCTGGCGGGGCAGCACCAGGACCGTGCAGGTGGTGGCCGCGCGGGCGGTGTACTCCCAGATGGCGTCCGGGTCCAGGAGCGCCTGCTCGCCGAAGTAGGCGCCGTCGGCGAGGACTCCGAGGACCGCGTCGTCGCCGTAGGGGCCGGTGCCGACCTTCTCCACCCGGCCGTGGGCCAGCAGATAGACCTCCTCGGCCTGTGCGCCGAACGAGGCGATCACCTGTCCGGGGGCGAACTCCCGCTGCTGGCAGCGCTGGGCGAGCTCGGAGAGCACGCCGTCGTCCTCGTAGGACCTGAGCGCCGGCAGCTCGCGCAGCTCGTCGGGGATCACCTCGACCCGGTCGCCGGTCTTCACGAACGTGACCCGGCCGTCGCCCACGGCGTAGCTCAGACGACGGTTCACCCGGTACGTGCCGCCCTGGACATTCACCCAGGGCAGCATGCGCAGCAGCCAGCGGGAGCTGATCTCCTGCATCTGGGGTGCGGACTTGGTGGTGGTGGCCAGGTTCCGCGCGGCCGCCGTGCCGAGGCTCTGCTGCGGCCGGTCCTGCTCGGTGCGGACCTCTTCGCCTACCGACATAAGGAATTGCCCTCCCAGTACATGCCCGGACGCGATCTGCTCCCGGGCATCGATGTGCGGGACCAAGCCTTCCTCACGGAGCGTGCTGGTGCTATTACACGAAAGAGCGGGAATGGATCTCCGCGGGGCTGGGCACGTGAGCGACTCCTGTCCACTCCCGCCCGCTCAGGTCCGTCCGCCCGAGCGGAAGATGACTGTCCGAATCAGCTCGCACGCTGGACGAGCCAGGAGTCGGATCCCGCCTCCTTCGGTACAAGCACCGGTACGAGCCGACCCGCGTCCGGCGGTCGGCACGCAGTGCGAAGGAGGGCGCCATGGCCTCACCCATGTCCGCCGCCAGATTCCTGGCCGTCCTGCGGGCGGAGGGCGCCACCGTCGTCGAGGTCGGCGACTGGGAGCACCACAACCGCAACCACGTGGGCCCCTGGGGGCCCGTGCACGGCGTGATGATCCACCACACGGTGACCAGGGGCAGCGCGGCGACGGTGGAGCTGTGCCGCGACGGCTACACGGGTCTGCCAGGCCCCCTCTGCCACGGGGTCATCACCAAGGACGGCCGGGTCCATCTCGTCGGCTACGGCCGCGCCAACCACGCCGGTCTCGGCGACGACGACGTCCTGCGCGCGGTGATCGCGGAGACGGCGCTGCCGGCCGACAACGAGGCCAACACCGACGGCAACCGCCACTTCTACGGCTTCGAGTGCGAGAACCTCGGCGACGGCGAGGACCCCTGGCCGGCCGCCCAGCTGACGGCGATCGAGCGGGTCTCCGCGGCGGTGTGCCGCCACCACGGCTGGACGGAGCGTTCGGTCATCGGCCACCTGGAGTGGCAGCCGGGAAAGGTGGACCCCCGCGGCTTCACCATGGCCTGGCTGCGCGGCCGGATCCGCGAGCGCCTGACCTGAGCCCGCGGGTCACAATGGGGACGTGACCGGCCCCGACACCCTGCACCCCCGCCTCCCCTCCCCCTTGCAGGAGCTGTCGGACCCCCGCTTCGCCCGCCACGGCCTGCGCCTGCTCCTCAAGCGCGACGACCTGATCCACCCCGAGATCGTCGGCAACAAGTGGCGCAAACTCGCGCCGAACCTCACCGCGGCGGCCGGCCGTACCGTCGTCACCTTCGGCGGCGCCCACTCCAACCACCTGCGCGCCACGGCGGCCGCCGGACGCCTCCTCGGCCTGCCCACGGTGGGTGTGGTCCGCGGCCAGGAACTCGCGGACCGTCCCCTGAACCCGTCCCTGACCCGGTGCGCGGCCGACGGCATGCGCCTGCACTTCGTGGACAGGTCCACGTACCGCGACAAGACCGACCCGGCCACCCTCGCGCGCGTGCTGCGCGATGCGGACGCCGAGGACGCGTACGTCGTCCCGGAGGGCGGCAGCAACGCCCTCGCCGTACGGGGGTGCCGCGCGCTCGGCGAGGAACTGGCCGGCCGGGCCGAGGTCGTGGCGGTCGCCTGCGGTACCGGCGGCACCCTCGCGGGCCTGGCCGCGGGCCTGGCCCCGGACCAGCGCGCCCTGGGCGTACCGGTCCTCAAGGGCGGCTTCCTGACAGCCGCCACGGAGTCCCTGCAACACCGCGCCTTCGGCGCCCGACGCGGCGACTGGAGTCTGGACGACCGCTTCCACTTCGGCGGCTACGCCCGCACCACCCCCGAACTCGACGCGTTCGCCGAGGACTTCGAGCATCGCCACGGCGTCCCCGTGGAACGTCTCTATGTCGCCAAGTTGCTCTATGGACTGGTGGCCCTCGCCGAAGAGGGCGCCTTCGCGCGCGGGGCGACCGTCGCCGCGGTGGTCACGGGCCGCCCGTACCCGTGACCGCCGCCCGGTCCTGCTAGGCCGCCTCCCGGTAGGCCGCCGCCTCCTCCAGGTCCAGCCTGCGCAGCAGTGTGCGCAGCATCTCGTCGTCGATGTACCGCAGGTCCCGCAGCTTCACGAAGACCGCGCGCTCGGCGCCGATCATCTCCCGGGAGAGCCGGCGGTAGGTGTCGTCGACCGTCTCGCCGGTCAGCGGGTTGGACTGGCCGAGGCGTTCCCAGACGGCGTTGCGGCGGCGTTCCAGGACCGAGCGCAGGCGGTCGGCGAGGGGCGGGGGAAGGGCGTTGCGCTCGTCGGCGAGGAGTTCGTCCAGGCGGGTTTCGGCGGCCCGGGAGGCCTGCGCCTGGGCGTTGGCCTCGGCGAGGGTCTCGGCCTGCTGGTCGCGGCCGGGGAGCTTCAGCATGCGGATCAGCGGGGGCAGGGTGACGCCCTGGACGACGAGGGTGCCGATGACCGTGGTGAAGGTGAGGAAGAGGATCAAGTTGCGGCCCTCGAAGGGCTCGCCGTCGTGCAGGGTCTCCGGGATCGAGAAGGCGATGGCCAGCGAGACCACGCCCCGCATCCCGGCCCACGCGATGACGAACGGCCCCTTCCAGGTGGGGTTCTCCTCACGCTCGCGGATCCGCGCGGACAGGATGCGCGGCAGGAAGGTCGCCGGATAGACCCACACGAACCTCGACACGACGACCACGAGGAAGACGGCGACCGCGTACCAGGCGGCGGGCCCGCCCTCGTACTCCCCGAGGCCCTTCAGTACGACGGGCAGTTGCAGTCCGATGAGGGCGAACACCGACGACTCCAGGACGAAGGCGACCATCTTCCATACGGCGTCCTCCTGGAGGCGGGTCGCGAAGTCGACCTCCCACGCGCGGTGCCCGAGGAACAGCGCCACCACGACCACCGCGAGCACTCCGGAGGCGTGGAACGACTCCGCGGACGCGTAGGCGACGAACGGGATCAGCAGGGACAGGGTGTTCTGGAGCAGCGGCTCCTTGAGGTGGGTGCGCAGCCAGTGGATCGGCACCATCAGCACCAGGCCGACCACGACCCCGCCGACCGCCGCGAGCAGGAACTCGCCGATGCCGCCCGCCCAGGAGGCGCCCTCGCCGATCGCGGCCGCGAGCGCGACCCGGTAGGCGGTGATCGCGGTCGCGTCGTTCACCAGGGACTCGCCCTGGAGGATCGTGGTGATCCGGGAGGGCAGCCCCACCCGGCGCGCGACCGCGGTGGCCGCGACCGCGTCCGGCGGCGCCACGACCGCGCCCAGCACCAGGGCGCCGGTCAGCGACAGCCCCGGCACGATCTGGTACGCCGCCCAGCCGACGACGAGGGTCGCGAAGAGCACGTATCCCACCGACAAGAGCGCCACGGGCCGCAGTTGCGCCCGCAGGTCGAGATAGGAGCTGTCGGTGGCCGCCGAGTGCAGCAGCGGCGGCAGGATGATCGGCAGGACCACGTCCGGGTCCAGCGTGTACTGCGGGACCCCGGGGATGTAGGAGACCACCAGCCCGGCCGCGACCAGCAGCAGTGGCGCCGGTACCGGGGTGCGCCGGGCGGCCGCGGCGACCGCCGCGCTCCCCGCCACCAGCAACAGCAGTGGCATCACGTCCATGAGCCTCGCCCGCCCTCGTCCATCGTCGTGTGCCCCACCCTCGTTTTTCCGCGCCAGCATCCACGCGCCCGTCGTAACCTGGCAATCATGAAACAGTGCACGCACGCCGACGCGCTGCCGCACCCGGAACCCGAGCCTCTCAGCGAGACGTGTCCGGAGTGCCTGAGGGACGGCACCCACCCGGTACAACTGCGCCTGTGCCTCGAATGCGGTCATGTCGGCTGCTGCGACTCCTCGCCGGGACAGCACGCGACGAAGCACCACAAGGACACTGACCACCCGATCATGCGCACGCACGAACCCGGGGAGAACTGGCGTTGGTGCTTTGCGGACCATGTCCTTGTGTGACCCTGGACCCCCGGGTTCCAGGACGGTTCGACCGTCTGACGTCTGGGTACGTCAACCCGGCGCGCGCTCTTCCCAATTGGAGCCGCAAACCCCTAGACACGGAGCGTGTCCACAGGTTTACTGTGAGTGACGGCAAGGGGTTGGGGTCCCGGGACAGGAAAGCCGAGAGCGCGGTAGCGTCACCGCTGAACCACACTTCGTATGACTCCGGGGGGCGACCCTCGGCCCCCGAAAAGCTTGTACCACCTTGGAGGTGAGGGTGTCCCAGATCGCAGGCGAGCCCGCGACCCAGGACTTCGTGGAAGTCCGGCTGCCGGCCGCGGGTGCCTACCTGTCGGTGCTGCGGACGGCCACGGCCGGCCTCGCAGCCCGTTTGGACTTCACCCTCGACGAGATCGAGGACCTGCGCATCGCGGTGGACGAGGCCTGCGCGATCCTGCTCCAGCAGGCCGTGCCCGGCTCGGTGCTCAGCTGTGTCTTCCGACTCGTCGACGACTCGCTGGAGGTCACCGTCTCGGCCCCGACCACGGACGGGCACGCACCCTCCCGCGACACCTTCGCCTGGACCGTCCTCTCGGCCCTCGCGGGCAAGGTCTCCTCGGCCGTGGACGAGGACAGGACCGTTTCGATCAGCCTCTACAAACAGCGCGGCGCGGGACCCGGGCCGGCGTGAGGAACGGGGACGGGCCGGTGCGGGACGAAGAGCGCGGCACACGGGAGCTGCCGGCCGAGGGCGGACACCGCCCCGACCGCCCGAGCGGCGCCGGCAGCCTGGGCGACGACGGCCCCGGCGGTTCCCGACGCATGGTGGACGGCATCGACGGCATCCCCGAGCAGGCCCGGCCGCACCCGGAGGAGGGCGTCGGTGAGACCACGGCGACCAGCCTCCTGGACGACGGGCAGCGTGATCGGGAAGGTGCCGTGCAGGGCGCGCCTCCGGCAGGGCCGACCGGGGTCTTCCCGGTAGGGACGGAGGCGAGGGCTCGTGGAAGGGCGACGGGCGGGACGATGAGCGAGCACGAGCGAAACGCAGAGGACGGCGCGGCGGGCGCGAACAACACGCCGGTCCCGCACCATGATCCACATGACCGCAGCGGGGCACGCGCGCTGTTCGTCGAGCTGCGCACGCTGAAGGACGGCAGCCCGGAGTACGCCGAGCTGCGCAACCGGCTGGTCCGGATGCACCTGCCGCTCGTCGAGCACCTCGCGCGCCGCTTCCGCAACCGCGGCGAGCCGCTGGACGACCTGACCCAGGTCGCCACCATCGGTCTGATCAAGTCGGTCGACCGCTTCGACCCGGACCGCGGTGTCGAGTTCTCCACGTACGCGACGCCCACGGTCGTCGGCGAGATCAAGCGCCACTTCCGCGACAAGGGCTGGGCGGTGCGGGTGCCGCGGCGGCTTCAGGAGCTGCGACTGGCTCTGACGACGGCCACGGCGGAGCTCTCCCAGCAGCACGGCCGCTCTCCCACGGTCCACGAGCTGGCCGAGAAGCTGGCCATCTCGGAGGAGGAGGTCCTGGAGGGCCTGGAGTCCGCCAACGCGTACTCCACGCTGTCCTTGGACGTCCCCGACACCGACGACGAGTCCCCGGCGGTGGCGGACACGCTCGGCGCGGAGGACGAGGCGCTGGAGGGTGTGGAGTACCGGGAGTCGCTGAAGCCGCTGCTTGAGGACCTGCCCCCGCGCGAGAAGCGAATCCTGCTCCTCCGTTTCTTCGGCAACATGACCCAGTCGCAGATCGCGCAGGAGGTCGGCATCTCCCAGATGCACGTCTCCCGCCTCCTGGCCCGAACCCTGGCCCAGCTCCGGGAGAAACTCCTGGTGGAGGAGTAGACCCACGGTCCAGCGAGCCCGGCTGCCCCCAACGCCGGGCTCGGTCCGCACGAGCAGGAGGCGCAGGCCGCCACGGCTCCGGGCCAGGGCCCGCAAGGCCGCACATCAGGCGAGGGCCGATGACCGAGTCGGTCGCCCCACAGCCGGAACCGGCTCCCGAGACGACGGTCTCGACGGCCCGGGACACCAGCAACAGCCGGCGTCGAGTGGCCCGCGCTGTGCGAGCCCCTTCCCGCGACCGGCCCCGCAGCCGCCCCTGCCTATCGCAGCGCTACGACTGCCTCTCGCCGCCCTGGGTTCGTCCCGGGCCCTTGATTCCCAGCGCCTGGGTCGTCTCGGAGTTGATGAGGAGGATCAGGGCGGTCAGCGCCACTACCGCGAGGGCGATGCCTGCCGGGATCGCCGCGCTGTCGGCCCGGAGGAGGTTGTAGGCGACGGGGAGGGCCATGATCTGGGTGATGACGGCCGGGCCCCGGCTCCAGCTGCGGCGGGCGAGCAGGCCGCGCGCGGCGAGCAGCGGCAGCAGGGCGAGGACGATCAGCGTGATGCCCCCGGTGACCGCGGACTGCCGGTCGTCCGGGTCGCCGACGAGCCCCTCCACGAGGATCCAGACGCCCCCCACGACGAGCGCGAGCCCCTCCAACGCGGCCAGGGCGGCGGCGTACGTCAGTCGCCGCGGGCGCGGACCGGCGGTCTGGGTCTCGGTCTCGGAGGTGGGAGTCTGCTCGCTGCTCACCCCTGAAGAGTAGCCCTCGGCCCCGCAGCCCCGCGGGTGAGGCGTGGGCAACGCACACGGCCGCGCGCGGGTTGCCTCACGCCCCCGTGGCAAGGTTCACGCACCAGAGTCTTACGTGATCCCTACCTCGACCTGTGCCCGGTACCACCCAGTAGGTACGCTGCAACCCATGCGTGCACTTCTCGTGGTCAACCCGGCGGCAACCACCACAAGCGCACGTACGCGCGATGTCCTGATCCACGCGCTCGCGAGCGAGATGAAACTGGAAGCGGTCACCACCGAGTACCGCGGCCACGCGCGCGACCTGGGCCGGCAGGCGGCGGACAGCAAGGACATCGACCTGGTCGTGGCCCTCGGCGGCGACGGCACGGTCAACGAGGTCGTCAACGGCCTCCTCTACGCCGGCCCCGACCCCGAGCGCCTTCCCGGCCTCGCCGTGGTCCCCGGCGGCTCCACCAACGTCTTCGCCCGCGCCCTGGGTCTGCCCAACGACGCCGTGGAGGCCACCGGAGCCCTCCTGGACGCCCTGCGCGAGGGCAGCGAGCGCACCGTCGGCCTGGGGCTGGCATCCGGCACGCCCGGCACCGAGGACGAAGCGGTGCCGGGACGGTGGTTCACCTTCAACGCGGGGCTCGGATTCGACGCCGGTGTGGTGGGACGTGTGGAGCAGCAGCGTGAGCGCGGCAGGAAATCCACACACGCTCTCTACGTCCGCCAGGCCCTGCGCCAGTTCTTCGGTGAGGCGCACCGCCGGCACGGGACGATCACCCTGGAGCGGCCGGACATGGAGCCGGTGACCGATCTGGTCCTTTCCATAGTCTCGAACACCTCTCCGTGGACCTTCCTGGGCAATCACCCGATGTACGCGTCGCCTAAGGCCTCGTTCGATAAAGGCCTCGACGTACTCGGCCTCAGCCGTATGACGACGACCGCGATCGCCCGATATGGCACCCAGTTGCTCACTTCGTCCCCCGAGCGGGGCCCCCATGGCAAGCACGCTGTGTCCCTGCACGACCTGGACCAGTTCACCTTGCATTCGAAGGTGCCTCTGCCCCTCCAGATGGACGGCGACCACCTCGGACTGCGTACGAGCGTGACGTTCACAGGCGTACGCCGTGCACTGCGTGTGATTGTGTGAGCAGAAGGGGCTAAAGTCCTTTCACTCGAACGTTTAGACCAGGGTCCACCCCATGGAAGTACGGCTGTGACCTAGTCGACACCGAGGAATCAAAAAAAACTTTCCGGAAGGGGTTGTATCCGCCGCTGAGGTTTGCGAGTCTCTACGTGGCGGTCGGGACAGCCCGCAACACCAGCGTCCACAGACCACCGGAACCCCTCTTCAATCCACAGGACCACGCCGGGGAAGACTCGGCGGGCGGCCCTTCACTTGTTGAGGGATTCGTGAAAGCGTTCACATTCACAAGCAACTTGCACGTAATACCAAGGAGAGGTAGCAGCCATGGACTGGCGTCACAACGCCGTTTGCCGCGAGGAAGACCCCGAGCTCTTCTTCCCCATCGGCAACACCGGTCCTGCGCTGCTGCAGATCGAGGAAGCCAAGGCCGTCTGCCGTCGCTGCCCCGTTATGGATCAGTGTCTGCAGTGGGCGCTCGAGTCCGGCCAGGACTCCGGCGTCTGGGGTGGTCTCAGCGAGGACGAGCGTCGCGCCATGAAGCGCCGTGCCGCCCGCAACCGGGCCCGTCAGGCCTCCGCCTGACACACCCGCCCCGCAAAACAGCCTGAGCTTGGCGGCGCGTACACCGCGTACGCTTCTCCCGCCCCCGAGCCGCAGCGCGCAGTACCCCCGATGCGCAGCACACGCTGGCAACGAGGATTTGAGCCCCGGACCCCTGAACGGTCCGGGGCTTTTTGCTGCCCACCGCTCCCGTGGACAGCCTTACTCCTTGTGTACGGCCCTACTTGTGCGCCCGCACCGGCACGTCCAGGATCACCCGGGTGCCGCCCTCGGGGACCGGGACCATGTCGAACGTCCCGCCCAACTCCCCCTCCACCAGCGTCCGTACGATCTGAAGCCCCAGGTTGCCCGCGGTGTGCGGGTCGAAGCCCTCGGGCAGTCCTACGCCGTCGTCCTGGACGGTGACCAGGAGGCGGGCCTCCTTGGTGGTGCCGCCGCGGACGGCCGAGACCTCGACGGTGCCGGTCTCGCCCTCGCGGAAGCCGTGTTCCAGGGCGTTCTGGAGGATCTCGGTCAGGACCATGGACAGCGGGGTGGCGACCTCGGCGTCCAGGATGCCGAAGCGGCCGCTGCGCCGGCCGGTGACCTTGCCGGGCGAGATCTCGGCCACCATCGCGAGCACCCGGTCGGCGATCTCGTCGAACTCCACACGCTCGTCCAGGTTCTGGGACAGCGTCTCGTGCACGATCGCGATCGAGCCGACCCGGCGGACCGCCTCCTCCAGTGCCTCACGGCCTCGGTCGGACTCGATGCGCCGGGCCTGGAGCCTGAGCAGGGCCGCCACCGTCTGGAGGTTGTTCTTCACCCGGTGGTGGATCTCCCGGATGGTCGCGTCCTTGGTGATCAACTCGCGCTCCCGGCGGCGCAGTTCGGTCACGTCCCGGAGCAGGACCAGTGAACCGATGCGGGTGCCCTTGGGCTTGAGCGGGATGGCGCGGAACTGGATGACCCCGTCGTGGGCCTCGATCTCGAACTCGCGGGGTGCCCAGCCGCTGGCGACCTTGGCGAGCGCCTCGTCCACCGGGCCCCGGGTGGGGGCGAGTTCGGCGGTGGTCCGGCCGAGGTGCTGGCCCACCAGGTCGGAGGCGAGGCCCATGCGGTGGTAGGCGGACAGGGCGTTCGGGGAGGCGTACTGGACGATGCCGTCCGCGTCGAGCCGGATCAGGCCGTCGCCGACGCGGGGGGCCGCGTCCATGTCCATCTGCTGGTTGGGGAACGGGAAGGAGCCGGCCGCGATCATCTGGGCCAGGTCCGACGCGCTCTGCAGATAGGTCAGTTCGAGCCGGCTCGGGGTGCGCACGGTGAGCAGGTTGGTGTTGCGCGCGATGACACCGAGGACGCGCCCCTCCCGTCGTACCGGAATCGACTCGACCCGGACCGGGACCTCCTCGCGCCACTCCGGGTCGCCCTCGCGCACGATCCGGCCCTCGTCGAGCGCCGCGTCCAGCAGGGGGCGGCGGCCGCGCGGGACCAGGTGGCCGACCATGTCGTCCTGGTAGGAGGTGGGGCCGGTGTTGGGCCGCATCTGGGCGACGGAGACATAGCGGGTGCCGTCGAGGGTGGGGACCCACAGGACCAGGTCGGCGAAGGAGAGGTCGGAGAGCAGCTGCCACTCCGAGACCAGCAGATGGAGCCACTCGAGGTCGGAGTCGTCGAGTGCGGTGTGCTGGCGGACCAGTTCGTTCATGGAGGGCACGGGTGGGAGCGTACCTGGGGGTATGTGGGTGGCGTGAAACCACCGTGCTCGCCGGGCATCCTGCTCCGGGAACACCCGCGGGCCGCGGCGCCTGGGAAGGACCCTCAACCTTCCCGGCACCGCAGCCCGGAGCAATATCGGCCGCGGGGTGTGCGGTCCCGGTCGGCCGAAGGACGAGGATCCGGGGCAGTCAGGGCAGAGAGCTCCGGTTCCTCGATCCGCCTTCCTGTGCGGGGAAGACGGAAGTCACGGTTCAATTGTGGACTAGACCACTAGGTGTGTCCATGCGTTGGAGCCTGTTTGTTGTTGGAGCTTTCCCGCACGGGAGCCAACTAGTCGGACGCCCTAACATCCACCACGCAGCCTAACGTGCGTGGGTTCATGTGCGGGGCCAGATCGCCATGGCAATTTCCGCGACGGCCACCGACTCCGCGCGGCTCGCGCCGGCGCACGGCGCTCAGTGTGTCTCCGTCACCTTCGCCAGGGCGCGCGGGGCGTCCGGGTCCTGGCCGCGGGCGATGGTGACCTCGTAGGCCAGGAGCTGGAGGGGGATGATCTCCAGGACGGGCTGGACCTCCTCGGACACGTTCTCCGTGGGCAGGACGAAGCCGGCCGAGGCGCGCTCGACCTGGCCGCGGGGGCCGATCACCACCAGGTCCGCGCCCCGGCCGCGGAGCCGGTCGAGGACGGGCTGGAGGGCCTCGCCGCCCTTGCCGTCGGTGACGACCGCGATGACCGGGGAGACGTTGTCGACCATCGCGAGGGGGCCGTGCAGCAGGTCGGCGCCCGAGTAGGCGAGGGCCGGGATGTAGCTGGTCTCCATCAGCTTGAGGGCGGCTTCCTTGGCGGTGGGATAGCCGTAGCCGCGGGAGGTGATCACCATGCGCTCCGCGAACCGGTAGCGGGCGGCGAGCGCGCGGACCTCGTCCTGGCGGGCGAGCAGTCCGGCGGCCAGTTCGGGCAGCACATGGGCGGGGCCGCCGTCGCCGCCGCGCAGGCCCTCGACGAAGAGATAGAGCGCGAGGAGGGAGGCCGTGTAGGTCTTGGTCGCGGGCAGGGCCTTCTCCGGTCCGGCCATGATGTCGATGTGGTACTCGGAGACCGCGGCCAGCGGGGAGTCGGGGTTGTTGGTCACCGCGAGGGTGATGGCGCCGGCCTCGCGGGCGGCCCGGGTGGAGGCCACCAGGTCCGGGGAGCCGCCGGACTGGCTGACGGTGACGACCAGGACGTCGGTGAGGTCGGGGCGGGCGCCGTAGGCGGTGGTCGTCGACATGGAGGTGAGGCCGCAGGGCAGGCCGAGGCGGACCTCCAGGAGGTACTTGGCGTACAGGGCCGCGTTGTCGGAGGTGCCGCGGGCGGTCAGCAGGACGAAACGGGGTGCGCGGGCGGCGATCTCCTGGGCGACCTTGCGGATGGCCGGGGCGCCCTCGTCGAGGATGCGGCGCAGGACGGCGGGCTGTTCGGCCATCTCGCGGGCCATGATGCGGCCGGGGAGTTCGCGGTGGGCGTCGGGGGTCGTGGCGCTGGTCATGGGTCCTATTCCACTACCCGTTCCGCTCCTCCGCGAGGAATGGGGGCGATCTGTCCATGGCGTGGACGTGGCCTGGACGTGGCCGGACATGGCCGGACGTGGCTGGGTGTCGGTGTCCGGGGACGACCCTGGGCCGGGGAAGCCGATTCTGTTAGATTGGTCTAAACCACATGGGCTGTGCCGGGTCCGGTCGAGCCCTCCCGGTTCCGAGCGTTTCTCCAGTTCAAATCGTTTCGTCAGATCGTTTCCCAGATCGGCAGGCCCAGCGTGGAAGTTGTCATCGTTCCGGACGCCAAGGCGGGTGGCGAGCTCATCGCCGAGGCCATGGCCCAGCTCCTGCGGCGCAAGCCCGACGCCCTGCTCGGGGTGGCGACCGGCTCGACGCCGCTGCCGATCTACGAGGCCCTGACCTCGAAGGTGCGGTCCGGTGCCGTGGACGCCTCGCGGGCGCGGATTGCCCAGCTCGACGAGTACGTGGGGCTGCCGGCCGAGCATCCGGAGTCGTACCGGTCGGTGCTGCGGCGGGAGGTTCTGGAGCCGCTGGGGATACCGATGGACTCCTTCATGGGGCCGGACGGGACCGCTGAGGACATCCCCGGGGCCTGTGCGGCGTACGACTCGGCGCTGGCCGCTGCCGGGGGTGTGGATCTGCAACTGCTGGGGATCGGGACGGACGGGCACATCGGGTTCAACGAGCCGTGCTCCTCGCTGGCCTCGCGGACGCGGATCAAGACGCTCACCGAGCAGACCCGGGTGGACAACGCGCGGTTCTTCGAGGGGGACATCGCGCAGGTGCCGCACCATGTGATCACCCAGGGGATCGGGACGATCCTGGAGGCCCGGCATCTGGTGCTGCTCGCGACGGGTGAGGGCAAGGCGGATGCGATCGCGGCGACGGTTGAGGGGGCGGTTGCCGCGGTGTGTCCTGCGTCGGCGCTGCAACTGCATCCGCATGCGACGGTTGTTGTGGACGAGGGGGCTGCTTCCAAGTTGAAGCTTGCGGACTACTTTCGGCACACGTTTGTCAACAAGCCTGACTGGCAGGGGATTTAAGGCGGATTCTCGTCTGCGGGGTTCTGTTCGTTGCCGGGTGCAGGTCGTCTGTGGCTGGTCGCGCAGTTCCCCGCGCCCCTGGCGAAGACAGGTGCCGGTTCCCTTCCAGGGAAC
>NZ_JBHUXV010000129.1:0-25346 GCF_042669125.1 Streptomyces sp. NPDC057253
GGTGGGGGTCGCCCCCCCCAACGCCTGGCAGGGGCCACCCCCACGATCCCGGTCCGTCGTCACCGGATCCGGACAGCGCAGGGCCCCGGAACCGGCGCAGGGGTTCCGGGGCCCGGTCGAATCGGCGAGGCCTGCCGCGGTGCTCAGACGCGCCGCAGTACTGCCACCACCTTGCCGAGAATCGTCGCGTCGTCGCCGGGGATCGGCTCGTACGCGGAGTTGTGGGGGAGAAGCCAGACATGGCCGTCCTCGCGCTTGAAGCGCTTGACGGTGGCTTCGCCGTCGAGCATCGCGGCGACGATGTCGCCGTTCTCGGCGACGGGCTGGCGGCGGACGGTGACCCAGTCGCCGTCGCAGATCGCGGCCTCGATCATCGAGTCGCCGACGACCTTGAGGACGAACAGCTCACCGTCGCCGACGAGCTGGCGCGGGAGGGGGAACACGTCCTCGACGGATTCCTCGGCGAGGATCGGGCCACCGGCGGCGATCCGGCCCACCAGCGGGACGTACGAGGCGGCGGGCTTGCCCGTGGTGTCCGTGGGCTGCACCGAGGCGCCCTGGTCGGAGCCGCGCACCTCGTACGCGCGCGGGCGGTGGGGGTCGCGGCGCAGGAAGCCCTTGCGCTCCAGTGCCATCAGCTGATGGGCGACGGACGAGGTGCTGGACAGGCCCACCGCCTGGCCGATCTCCCGCATGGACGGCGGGTAGCCGCGCCGCTGGACGGAGTCCCTGATGACCTCGATCACCCGGCGCTGCCGGTCGGTGAGTCCCGAGCTGTCGGCCCTGATGCCTGGAGGTCGGCCCGGCAGGGAGCGCTTGTGTCCCTCGGGATTCACGGCTTCGTTCATCGCATGCACCGGCTCGAGTCGGCCCTGGGAACGGTCCTGGGCAGTGATGGTGGCACTGTCTGCGGTCGTGGTCACGTCGGCCCCTCTCGATGGTCTCCCTGCTGGACAACGGTAGTTGCTTTCGAAAGGTTGCGCCAAACACACGTTCGAGTGAAAAATCGCGGATTGCCTGACGCGATCAAGTGTCTGGGTGTATGGCTAACGCGCCGACCGCCGAACAAAAGGGCCCATTGCTGTACTCTTCACCGCCGGTGGCGACCTCGCGGTTTGTTGGGTCAGTCTGCCACTCGGTGCCCTGTCAGCCGGGCACCGGCTCCCATCTCTGCGGGAATCCCACGCCCCCTCCTTGTGGCGCCCACGGTATCTCCGCATGCGGCGCAGCGATACGGCTGTGCGCCGTGTTCGCCGGGAGCCGGGGTGGTCGTCTGGCACATGCCAATACGGACGCGACACGCGCGTACGGCGTGTTTGTCGTGCCGATCCCTACATGTAGTGCTTGGATTGCTACAGCAGCCCAGAAGTTGTGGTCCCCCGGGTCTCCACGCCCGCCGCGATCGCCTATGCTTGGGGCTGCTTCGAGGGGCCCATGGGGCTCAGCGAGGCTATTGAGTCTGCTGTGAGGAGGGTTGGGAGTTCATGCACTGCCCCTTCTGCAGGCACCCCGACAGCCGCGTCGTCGACAGTCGTACGACCGACGACGGCACGTCGATCCGCAGGCGCCGCCAGTGTCCGGACTGCTCCCGTCGTTTCACGACCGTGGAGACGTGCTCGCTGATGGTGGTCAAGCGGTCCGGAGTCACCGAGCCTTTCAGTCGTACCAAGGTCATCAACGGTGTGCGCAAGGCATGCCAGGGACGGCCTGTCACCGAGGACGCGCTCGCCCAGCTCGGCCAACGGGTCGAGGAGGCGGTGCGGGCCACCGGAAGCGCCGAGCTGACCACGCATGACGTGGGGCTGGCCATACTCGGCCCGTTGCAGGAGCTCGATCTCGTCGCGTATCTGCGATTCGCCTCCGTCTACCGGGCGTTCGACTCGCTCGAGGACTTCGAGGCCGCGATCGCGGAACTGAGGGAAGACACGGGACCCCCCGCCGCGGACGACGAGGACCGCGGAGAGGCTGAGGGCGGCAATGAGGCCGTCGTGGGGAGCCAGGAAGACGATCGCGGGCCCGGGGGGACTGCTCAGGTCCCCGAGCCCGCCCGCGCCGCCGACTGATCGGCGGGCCGGACCGGGTGGAGACCCCGGCCCGGCCGGACGGCGGCGAACGAGACCTGTTGCGGGCGGTAGCGAGTGGGTGCCCGCAACACCAGACAGAACACCGTGTCACGGGAACAACGTGGCACTTCAGGGCGTTTTAGCCCGTACAGGGAGGCGGCATGACAGAGACGGCGAGCGGTCCGGCACGGAGTTCCCGCGCCAAGGGCACCAAGGCGGCTGCGAACAAGGGCCTGCGTATCGAGCGCATCCACACCACTCCCGGCGTGCATCCGTACGACGAGGTGGCCTGGGAGCGCCGTGACGTCGTCATGACCAACTGGCGCGACGGCTCGGTCAACTTCGAGCAGCGCGGCGTCGAGTTCCCCGACTTCTGGTCGGTGAATGCGGTCAACATCGTCACCAGCAAGTACTTCCGCGGTGCCGTCGGCACCCCGCAGCGCGAGACCGGCCTCAAGCAGCTGATCGACCGCATCGTGAAGACGTACCGGAAGGCCGGCGAGGACTACAAGTACTTCGCCTCGCCCGCCGACGCGGAGATCTTCGAGCACGAACTGGCGTACGCCCTCCTGCACCAGATCTTCAGCTTCAACAGCCCGGTGTGGTTCAACGTCGGTACGCCCCAGCCGCAGCAGGTCTCGGCCTGCTTCATCCTGGCCGTCGACGACTCCATGGAGTCGATCCTCGACTGGTACAAGGAAGAGGGCATGATCTTCAAGGGCGGCTCCGGTGCCGGCCTGAACCTCTCCCGCATCCGCTCCTCCAAGGAGCTGCTGTCCTCCGGCGGCAACGCCTCCGGTCCCGTCTCCTTCATGCGCGGTGCCGACGCCTCCGCAGGGACGATCAAGTCGGGTGGCGCCACCCGCCGCGCCGCCAAGATGGTCATCCTCGACGTCGACCACCCCGACATCGAGGACTTCATCGAGACCAAGGTGAAGGAAGAGGAGAAGATCCGCGCTCTTCGCGACGCGGGCTTCGACATGGACCTGGGCGGCGACGACATCACGTCCGTCCAGTACCAGAACGCCAACAACTCGGTCCGTGTGAACGACACGTTCATGAAGGCTGTCGAGACGGGCGGCAAGTTCGGGCTGACCTCCCGCATGACCGGCGAGGTCATCGAAGAGGTCGACGCCAAGGCGCTGTTCCGCAAGATGGCCGAGGCCGCGTGGGCCTGTGCCGACCCGGGCATCCAGTACGACGACACCATCAACCACTGGCACACGTGCCCGGAGTCCGGCCGTATCAACGGCTCGAACCCGTGCAGCGAGTACATGCACCTGGACAACACGTCCTGCAACCTCGCCTCGCTGAACCTCATGAAGTTCCTGAAGGACGACGGCAAGGGCCACCAGTCCTTCGAGGTCGAGCGCTTCGCCAAGGTGGTCGAGCTCGTCATCACCGCGATGGACATCTCCATCTGCTTCGCGGACTTCCCGACCCAGAAGATCGGCGAGAACACGCGCGCGTTCCGCCAGCTCGGCATCGGCTACGCCAACCTCGGCGCCCTGCTGATGGCGACCGGCCACGCGTACGACTCCGACGGCGGCCGTGCTCTCGCCGGCTCCATCACCTCCCTGATGACCGGCACCTCGTACCGGCGTTCCGCCGAACTCGCCGCGGTCGTCGGCCCGTACGACGGCTACGCCCGCAACGCGCAGCCGCACCTTCGGGTCATGAAGCAGCACGCCGACGAGAACACCAAGGCCGTCCGCATGGACGACCTGGACACGCCGATCTGGGCCGCCGCCACGGAGGCCTGGCAGGACGTGCTGCGTCTCGGTGAGAAGAACGGTTTCCGTAACTCCCAGGCGTCCGTCATCGCCCCGACCGGCACCATCGGTCTCGCGATGTCCTGCGACACCACCGGTCTTGAGCCCGACCTCGCGCTGGTCAAGTTCAAGAAGCTGGTCGGCGGCGGCTCGATGCAGATCGTCAACGGCACCGTCCCGCAGGCCCTGCGCCGCCTGGGCTACCAGGAGGAGCAGATCGAGGCGATCGTCGCCCACATCGCCGAGAACGGCAATGTCGTCGACGCCCCCGGCCTCAAGCACGAGCACTACGAGGTCTTCGACTGCGCCATGGGCGAGCGTTCCATCTCCGCGATGGGCCACGTCCGCATGATGGCCGCGATCCAGCCGTGGATCTCCGGCGCGCTCTCCAAGACGGTCAACATGCCGGAGTCGGCGACCGTCGAGGAGGTCGAGGAGATCTACTTCGAGGCCTGGAAGATGGGCGTCAAGGCGCTCGCCATCTACCGCGACAACTGCAAGGTCGGCCAGCCCCTCTCCGCGAAGACCAAGGAGAAGGAGAAGACCGAGGTCACCGAGAAGGCCGAGGCGACCATCCGCGAGACGGTCGAGAAGGTCATCGAGTACCGCCCGGTCCGCAAGCGCCTCCCGAAGGGCCGTCCCGGCATCACGACGTCCTTCACCGTCGGCGGCGCCGAGGGCTACATGACCGCCAACTCCTACCCGGACGACGGTCTCGGCGAGGTCTTCCTGAAGATGTCGAAGCAGGGCTCGACCCTCGCGGGCATGATGGACGCCTTCTCCATCGCGGTCTCCGTCGGCCTCCAGTACGGCGTGCCGCTGGAGACGTACGTCTCGAAGTTCACCAACATGCGCTTCGAGCCGGCCGGCATGACGGACGACCCGGACGTGCGGATGGCGCAGTCGATCGTCGACTACATCTTCCGACGCCTGGCGCTCGACTTCCTGCCCTTCGAGACGCGCTCCGCGCTCGGCATCCACTCCGCAGAGGAGCGTCAGCGGCACCTGGAGACCGGCTCCTACGAGCCGACCGAGGACGAGGTCGACGTCGAAGGACTGGCCCAGTCGGCGCCGCGCACCCAGGAGCTGAAGGCGGTCGTCACGCCCAAGGCGGCGGTCGAGGCGGCCAAGCCCGCCCCGAAGCAGGCTCACACCAGCGCCGAGCTGGTGGAGATGCAGCTGGGCATCCAGGCCGACGCCCCGCTCTGCTTCTCCTGCGGTACGAAGATGCAGCGGGCCGGTTCCTGCTACATCTGCGAGGGCTGTGGCTCGACCAGCGGTTGCAGCTGACGTCGAACTAGCCGCGTAGGGCGGTGCGGTCGGGAAACCGGCCGCACCGCCCTCGTTCTTTTCCGTTTCTCCACGAGTCGATCACGCGCTAGGCTCCCTCCGCGCACGACCGGCGCGAAGAGCAGGGTGGGGACACGGGGGCCATGAGCGAGCAGCAGATCACCGATGCCACGAAGAGCGTCGCGAGACCCGAGAAGAGCATGAACGAGTGGGGCCAGGCCCTCATGGCGCTGGTGGTGGTCGGGGGCCTCGCCGCTCTTCTGTTGTCAGGGACCTTTCAGCAGAAGACCAGTGAACCCAAACCAGCCGCCTGCGACGCGTCGGACGGCGCCCGGCCTTCGAGGCCCGTCTCCGGGATGCAGCTGTGTACGGCTCTCAACCGCGCCGACCTGCCCACGCTGCTCGGCACACCGGACGAGTACGCGATGAACGCCAGCGGCAACGAGACCACGAGCAAGTGGGCCGACGGCGCGAAGACCGTCACGCCCGAGGCGGAGATCCAGCTGGCCACCTACTCGGTCAAGCTCTCCACGTCCGAGGAGGACGTCCCGGTGGCCGGGATGGTCGGCTTCCTGGGGAACTCGGCGCAGAACACGGTGATAGGTGGGCACCCGGCGGTCCTCTACTCGGACCGGACCATCGCCCTGCAGTTCAACTTCGGCGGCGGGAAGGCCGACACCGGTCCCGGCGGCATCGCCCGCAGTCTGGTGGTCGCCAAGGACGCCAAGGACGGCGGTGGCTTCTACGAGGTCACCATATGGCGCCAGGACGACGTCGTACCCGACGACTTCGCCCTGATCCGCGTCGCCGAGACGGTGCTGCCGACGGTCCCCGGCTGGGCCGCCGGCTGACGCTTCACTTGCGCACCGTGGCCCGCAGACGCGTCACTTGCGGCCCATGCTCCGGGTGAAGGTGGCAGGGTCGTCCTCGAAGCCGCTGATCCCGGGGTGGAAGTCCCAGGTGCCGGATTCCTGGCGGACGAACTCGGCGATGGTCGCCGCCGTCGCGCCGAGGACGCTGCCGAAGTCGTCCTCGGCCAGGACCGTGTAGCCCTCCCGTATGCGCAGGGCCGGGTTCGCCACGCCGACGAAGGTGCGGTGCGCGGAGCGCTGCTGGATGACGGCGCCGACCACCACACGTGTGTACCGCGGGTCGAGCCGGTCGAGCTCCAGGGTCATGACCTCGTCCCAGCCGAAGCCCTTGCCGTCCTTGCTGTCCCGGTTGAGGTAGATGGTGCCGTCGGGGGAGCGGCTGTCGAAGTGCACCACATAGGCGGGATCTCCGTACGGGGCGTCCGCCACGTAGGTCGCGGCAACGATGTCCAGATCGGTGGCCGGCTGCCCGGCCGGACTCGGATCCCACTTGAGCGCGACTTCGACTTTGCGGATCCCCTTGTTGATGGCGCTCACCAGACGTCCCCTTCCCCCTGTGTCCACGGCCCGAACTGCCGGTCAGGCAAGACCGGTTGTCCATCCTGCCACGCGGGTCCGACAGTTGGGGGGTGCGCTCTCCCGCAGAGCGTGACCGACGCCACGCTCGGGGGCCTTACGATGGCGCGGTGCTGGTCAAGTGGATTCGCTGCACCGTGGTGGACCGCCGCGGCTTCGAGCGGGGGCAGCGAAAGTGGGCGGGGCTTCTGGGAGAGCCGGGGTTTCGGGGACAGGGCGGAGGCTGGAGCCGGGGGCGGCAGGGTGTGGCGCACATCTTCTCCTTCTGGGAGAGCCGTTCCTTCTACGACTCCTTCATGGCGCGTTCCCACGACCGGCTCGCGGCGGCGCAATCAGGCACGTTCAAGGACATCCAGGTCAAGCTGTTCGACTACCGCTTCGACGTGAAGACGGGCTTCGAGCCGCGCTTCACCGACGCCGACCTGGTGCGGTTCGCCCACTGCCGCGTCCACGAGGACCGCGCGGAGCACTTCACCCTGATGCAGGAGAAGGTCTGGAACCCGGCGATGGCCGGCTCACCCGGCATGATCCGGGGACTGTTCGGCGAGGCCCCGGGGCACGAGTTCCTGGTGCTCTCCATGTGGCGATCGGCCGCCGAACACGGCAAGTACCGCACCGAAAGGGTGGAGCGCCTCGCCCTGCGCGCCCAGACGGAAGCCGACGTAGCCGCCCTCACGGGTGACATCGTGGACCTCGAACCGGCATGGACGGTTTGATATCCGAACTCGGTACAGATGCGTCCGTATGTAGCTCCTGGTGGGAAAACTGTGTGACCTACGCTGTATGGAGCCCGTACGAGTGCTTGATACGGCGCGACTCGATCTAGGGTTTTGGCATGGCACGACCACGGCGCATCGTCCTTGTCCGGCACGGGGAGTCAACGGGCAATGTTGATGACACTGTGTATGAACGCGAGCCCGACCACGCCCTGGCCCTGACGGAGCAGGGCTGGCGACAGGCAGAGGAGACGGGTAAACGGCTGCGCGAGATCTTCGGCCGCGAACGCGTCAGCGTGTACGTCTCCCCGTACCGACGCACCCACGAGACGCTGCGCGCCTTCCACCTGGACCCCGAGCTCATACGGGTGCGTGAGGAACCCCGGCTGCGGGAGCAGGACTGGGGGAACTGGCAGGACCGGGACGACGTACGTCTTCAGAAGACCTATCGGGACGCGTACGGGCACTTCTTCTACCGGTTCGCCCAGGGGGAGTCCGGGGCCGACGTGTACGACCGGGTCGGCGGCTTCCTGGAGAGCCTGTTCCGCAGCTTCGAGGCGCCCGACCACCCGCCGAACGTTCTGATCGTGACGCACGGGCTGGCCATGCGGCTGTTCTGCATGCGCTGGTTCCACTGGACGGTCGCGGAGTTCGAGTCGCTGTCGAACCCGGGGAACGCGGAGATGCGGATGCTCGTTCTCGGGGACGACGACAAGTACGTCATGGACCGGCCGTTCGAACGTTGGCGAGATCCGGAACCGTACGGGATCACCGACTAGAGTGGCAGACCGATGACCTCTGACCTCTCTTCCGACGGGCGCCTGGAGCGCGCCCTGGCCAGTCTGCGTGGTCTGGCCGTGGGGGACGCACTGGGCTCGCAGTTCTTCGTGCCAGTGAACTACCCCCTCCTCAAGAACCGTGAGCTGCCGCCCGGCCTCTGGCAGTGGACCGACGACACCGAGATGGCCTGCTCGGTGGTGGCCGTCCTGGGCGCGCACCACCGCATCGACCAGGACGCCCTGGCCCACTCCTTCGCCCATCACCACGACTTCGACCGCGGCTACGGCCCTGCGGTCAACCGTCTGCTCAGGCTCGTCCGTGAAGGCGGCGACTGGCGCGAGCTCGCCGCGGCCCTCTTCAACGGGCAGGGCTCCTGGGGCAACGGTGCCGCGATGCGCATCCCGCCTCTCGGCGCCTACTACGCGGACGACCCGGAGCAGGCGACCCACCAGGCGGAGATCTCCGCCTATCCCACGCACCAGCACCGTGAGGCCGTCGTCGGCGCCATGGCGGTCGCCGCGGCAGCCGCCCTGGTGGCGGATCCCAGTGGCCCGCCGAGCCCCGGGGCGCTCCTCGACGGCGTCATCGCGCTCATCCCGAAGAGTGCCGTCGGCGCGGGGCTGCGCAGGGCCCGCGACATGCTCGACTACGACGACGCCTCCACCGTCGCTGCGGTGCTGGGCTGCGGACGCCGTACGACGGCCCATGACACCGTGCCGTTCGCGCTCTGGTCGGCTGCCCGATCTCTGGGCGACTACGAAGAGGCGTTCTGGACGACCGCCCAGGTGGGCGGTGACGTGGACACGACCTGCGCCATCGTGGGCGGGGTGATCGCCGGCGGGAAGGCCGGTGCGCCGCCGGCCGAGTGGGTGGAGCGGACCGAGGCCTTCCCGGAGTGGATGCGGGTCGCGGGCTGAGGGGCCACGGGGGCGCCTCGCCGGCGACTTTCCTTGCCTGGAGACTCTCCGAGTTCTGTGACTCGCCGACGCTTGGAAACTCTCCGTGCACGTCGGGAACTCTGCGTGACCGTGTGGTCGTTGACGTGGCAGTTGCTGTGCGACGGGTGGGCCGGTGGGTGCGCGGTAGACAGGCGCGGGGGTGGTTTCGATGGGGTGGTTGTCGGTGTCGGTGCTTGCTGTGCTGTGGTGGGCGCTCCCGGCGCGGATGGCCGGACCGTGGTCGGCCCGCGGGCCCCTGTCCGGCCATCCGATGCTCGGCGTGAGCCCGGCTCGGTCAGCCGAGGCCCGGACCCGCCGTGCCGGCGAGCGCCTCCAGGTCGCTCTTGCGGACCTTGATCACCAACCAGGCGCTGACCAGGGCGAGTACGGCCATCGCGGCCGCCGCGACGAAGCCCGTGGAGATGCCCTGAGCGAGCACCTCGTGGCCCCAGGGGGCGGGGAGCTGGTGCGTCTTGGCGAACTCCGCCTTCTGCTCCGCGGAACCGTCGGCCATGAAGTGCGGCAGCTGCTTCTCCGCCTCGTCCTTGCTGGCCGACCCGAACACCGTCGTCAGGATGGACAGTCCGAGCGAACCACCCACCTGTTGCGTGGCGTTGAGCAGCCCGGAAGCCGCACCGGCCTCATGCTGGGCGACACCGGAGACCGCTGTGATCGTCAGTGTCACGAAGTTCAGGCCCATGCCGAAGCCGAAGACCAGCATCGGGCCCAGCACTCCGCCGACGTAGGAGCTGTCGGAGCTGATGAGCGCCTGCCAGGCGAGACCGGCCACCGCGAGCGCCGAGCCCGTGAGCATGAACGGCTTGGGGCCCAGCACCGGCAGGAACCGCTGCGACAGACCCGCGCCAAGCGCGATCACGACAGTCACCGGGAGGAACGCGAGCCCGGCCTCGATCGGGGTGTAGTCCAGGACGTTCTGGACGAAGAGCACGATGTAGAAGAACATCCCGAACATCGCCGCGGCCAGGCTCAGCATGATCACGTAAGTACCGGCTCGGTTGCGGTCGGCGAACATCCGCAGCGGGGTGATCGGCTCCTTGGCCCGCGACTCGATGTACGCGAAGGCGAGCAGGAGCACCACGGCGACGCCGAAGGACCCGATGGTCAGGCTGTCCCGCCAGCCCTCGTCGGCGGCGCGGATGAAGCCGTAGACGAGCAGGGCCATGCCTCCGGTGGAGGTCAGGGCCCCCGCGATGTCGAAGCGACCGGTGTGCCGCTCGGACTCGCTGATGTAGAGCGGGGTCAGTACCGCTATCAGTACGCCGATCGGCACGTTGACGAAGAGCACCCACCGCCAGTCGAGCCACTCGGTGAGCATGCCTCCCGCCAGCAGGCCTATCGCGCCACCGCCCGCGGAGACGGCGGCGAAGACACCGAAGGCCCGGTTCCGTTCGGGACCCTCGGGGAACGTGGTGGTGATCAGCGCCAGCGAAGTGGGCGACGCGATCGCGCCGCCCACGCCCTGCAGGACACGTGCGGCCAGCAGCTGCCAGGGTTCCTGGGCGAGTCCGCCGAGCAGGGAAGCGAAGGTGAACAGCAGGATGCCGGTCATGAAGACGCGGCGGCGCCCGAGGATGTCACCTGCCCGGCCGCCCAGAAGCAGCAGGCCGCCGAAGGTGAGCGTGTAGGCGCTGACGACCCATGTGAGGTCGGTGGTGCTGAACTTGAGCGCGTCTTGAATGTGCGGCAGCGCGATGTTCACAATCGTGGCGTCGAGTACCACCATGAGTTGGCAGGCCGCAATGACGGTGAGCGCGATGCCGGGATGCCCTTCCCGGCGGGCCGCACCTGGTTTCTGATCTTTGATCAACTGAGAGGTTGTCACTATGGGTCCCCCACAAGCGCGTTAGTGAACGGTGGCGTTCACTGTCGCGTCAACGGTAGTGAGTCCCCACTAGTGAACGCAAGCGTTCACTTAACTTTGTCGGTGCGTGGCGTATCCCCCTATGTCGCCGCGCAGCGTCCCCGCCCTCCCCGGAATCCCGCTTCCCTGTTCGCTGGAGACACTCAGATGGTTACCTCGCGCTGGACGGCCGCCCCCGCCCGGACGGCCTCCCTCCGTCGGCGCGGCGCCGTGCTGGAGCGTGCGATCCTCGACGCCGCCCTGGAGCAGCTCAGTACGGTCGGCTGGAACGGCCTCACGATGGAAGGCGTCGCCGCCGGAGCCCAGACGGGCAAGGCTGCGGTCTATCGCCGCTGGCCGTCCAAGGAGGACCTGGTCGCGGACGCCCTGCGGGCCGGACTGCCGCGCTTCGAGGAGGTGCCCGACCTCGGTGGTGTGCGCGAGGATCTGCTCGAACTGTGCCGGCAGGCGCGCGAGGCGATGTACTCGCGCCCCGGTTTCGCGCTACGGGCGGTCATTCACGAATGCGATCAGGCCCAGGCCGAGCGCTTCCATACGGTCATCTTCAACGGCGTCGTGGAGCCAAGCGTCAAGCTGCTGCGCGAGATTGTCACACGGGGAATAGAGCGGGGAGAGGTACGCCCTGACGCGGCGAACGACTTCGTCTTCGACGCCATTCCGGCCATGATGATGTATCGCTCCAAGATGCGCGGCAGCGAATGGGGGGATGAGGATCTCGAAGAGATGATCGACCAGTTCATCCTGCCTCTGCTGCGCCCGACCGGCCCCTGAACGGTGATCGCGGGCGTCCTGTCGCTCGTCGGGGAAACCGGGGTGTCGCAGGGTGATCCGAGCGGCGTAGGCTAAGGGCGCCATGCCGTACGAACCTCCTACTCACACCGTCGAGCGCTCCCTCCGCGCCACGACCGGAGCGAAGATCATTGCCGGTGTCGACGAGGTCGGGCGAGGTGCCTGGGCCGGCCCCGTCACCGTCTGCGCGGCCGTCACCGGACTGCGCCGACCGCCCCAAGGCCTCACCGATTCCAAGCTGCTCACCGTCAAACGCCGTACTGAACTCGCCGAGGAACTGCGGACCTGGGTGACCTCGTACGCCCTGGGGCACGCGAGTCACGAGGAGATCGACGACCTGGGGATGACGGCCGCTCTGCGGATCGCCGCCGTGCGCGCCCTGGAGGCCCTCCCGGCCCGTCCCGACGCGGTGATCCTCGACGGGAAGCACGACTACCTCGGTACGCCGTGGAAGGTCCGGACCGTCATCAAGGGCGACCAGTCCTGTGTGGCGGTCGCGGCGGCCTCGGTGATCGCCAAGGTTCAGCGAGACAAAATGATGGCCGAACTGGGTATCGACCATGCAGACTTCGACTTCGCGGCCAACGCCGGGTATCCCTCACCCGTGCACAAGGCCGCGCTGGAGGTCCGGGGCCCCACCCCGTACCACCGGTTGTCGTGGGCGTATCTTGATGCGCTGCCTCAGTGGCAGCACCTCAAGAAGGCCCGCAGTTGGGCGAGTGGAAGCGCTCCGGCGATCGAGGGCCAGCTCGGCTTCGATTTCTGACGATTCCGCTCGCACTCATGCGCCACCCGCTGACGCGAGCCGCACCAACGTTTGATAAATATCAGCCCATGCCTCTCATTCCCGAGGAGCCTCAGATTCACGAGAGTGCCCAGGGTCCCCGCGCCACTCCGGCCAGCGGCCGCACCGCGCCGACCCCCCGTCCCGTACCCGGCCCCCGCCCCGTGGCTCCGCCGCGTCCCGGTCGTCCCGGCCCCCTGCGGCCCACGCCGCCGGCGCAACGGACGCCGCATGACGTGGCCGTGGCCAAGCCCGGACTGCCGGGCCCCGCTGCCCCTGCTGTGAGCGCCCCGGCTCCGGTCCCGGCTGCTGCTTCGACGACTCCGCAGATCCAGCTCATCCCGGCCTCGGCCGCCGGTGCGCTCGACGCTGCCGAAGAGGCTGTCGATCTGCTGCTGGAGTCGGGCCGTGCCCCCGGTGAGGTGCTGGTGATCACCACCGGCGAACACCATCCGTGGGCCGCCCACGAACTGTCCTTCGGTGAAGCCGCCTACTGGGCGCAGCACGACGCCGGTGACGACGTGTTCTACGCGGATGCCAACGCTGCCTCGCGTGCCGCGTCGCGTCCCGTGGTCGTGGTCGCCGTCAACGGCGGATCCGCCGCCGCTGCCGCCGAGGCCCTGCCGCTGGCCCACGCCCGGGCCGGTGCCCTGCTGATCGTCTGCGGCGACCCGCAGCAGATCAACTCGGTACTGGGCGCGGGCGTCTGAGCGGTTCCGGTATGTCCGGAGACGCCGGGGGGTGACCGATGGTGCCGCTTGCGCGGCACCTGCACGGCGGTCGGTTTGGCATGCTCGCGTCCGCGTGGAGGGCGCACGCCGTTTCGCGCTTCGCCGCTATGGACGTGTGCGTGTGGTGCTCGGGTGTGTCGCGAGCGGCCGCCGGTGCGCGGCAGCAGGCGCGGGGCCTCGGACCCGGCGAACCCCTGGTGAATCCGCCTGGGCCGTACGTGTGCGACGTACGGCCGGAGTGACGGTGTCGGAGTCGGGCGCGGTCGGCGGAGAGCCGCAGCCCTCGGGGGGCTGCGGTTCTCAGCGAGCCGCGGCGCGGCGCAGAACCTCTGAGGCGGCACCGCCGGTGCGCGGCAGCAGGGGCGGCGACTCGGAGGTGGCGAAGGGTTCCGGCGCGGAATCCGCGTTCGGCCGCCGCCCGCCGCGGCCCTCACCGAGGACCTGCCAGCCGTCGCGCGTCAGCGTGATGTACGCCCCGCAGCGCAGTCCGTGCAGGGTGCAGGCGTCACGCAGTCCCCACATCCACGCGCCGTCCTCCGCCGTCCAACGAGCGTCGCCCTCACGGCAGTAGAGCAGCACGGCGGTGCGCACGGGAGTGCGGCGCCGCAGGTCGTGCGGGATCACCCGACGCAACTGCGAGAGCAGCGTGTTCCGGAACATCCAGCCATCGGCCGGTGCCGGGCGGCGTGTGAACGAGGCGCTCGCCAGCAGCCGTTCGTCCGGATCGAGGACCGCCACGATCGCGGTCGCCGGCTTGGGCTGGTGCCGGGAGTGCAGCCCGCTGACAACCTCGCGCGGACTGCGCAGCAGCGGGATACCGGCCTCGGCCCACTCCGCGGGTTCGAGCAGACGGGCCAGAGGGTTGGCGGATGCGGCGGACAGGTCGGCTGACGACGTGGACGCCGCGGAGGACGGAGCGAATCCGAAGGTCACGGTCCTCCCTTCGGCTACGCGCCCATACGGCGGGCGGGGTCGGATTCGGGGGAGCGCGCACCGCAGCAGAGCCCTACCGGTCCACGGACGAGCCGTGCGGGGAGCGGACCTCAATTCTTCCTGCCGAACTTGGTTGCGGCAACGAGCAATTGGGCCCACCGACCCGAATCGGATGGTTGGTGGCTTATATCCCTACCCCGTGTTTTGCCGGGCGACGCCTGGGGCCTGCGAGCCCGGCTCTTCGAGGCCCCACCTGGCGCGCGCGTGGACCTTTGCCGACTCCGGCCCTTCTCAGCCGCGTACCGCCAGCACCAGAGGCAACACCCCCTGGGCGCCCGACCGCAACAGCAACCGGGCGGCTACGGCGAGTGTCCATCCGCTCTCCGTCATGACGTCGACGAGCAACACAGGACCGCCTGCTGCTTCAAGCGCCTCCCTCAGGGGCGGGGGCACGATGAGCGCACCATGCAGGGCCCGCAGGCGCTGAGCACTGTTGGAGCGGGGCAGGGAGAGGTCGTCGGAGTGGTCCGTGTACCCGAGGGAGCCGAGGAGCGGGATGCGGCCGACGGTGGAGATCCGGCTCCCGAGCGACTGCACCAGCTGAGGCCGGCTGCGCGAGGGCAGCGTGACGACACCGACGGGGCGGGTGGGAGCGTCCGGGGCGCCCGAGGCCCAGCCGTCGGGCCCCTTGGCCCAGTCGGCCAGCACGGTCACGACGGCGTGTGCCACATCGTCGGGAACGGGGGCGTCCGGGGTCTGGGGCGCGAGCAGCGGACGCAGCCGGTTGCCCCAGCCGATGTCCGACAGCCGCCCGAGGGCCCGGCCGGGGGAGGCCTGTTCGCCGGGCGGAATACGGCCCTTGAGGTCGACGCCGATGGCCGGCAGCCCTGTGGGCCACATCCGGCGCGGCTCCACCACGACACCGGCCCGGGCGAGGGAGCCGCCCGCCGTGTCCAGGGCGGCCGGCGAGATGTCGGCGGTGAAACGGGGGCCCGCGCAGTTGTCGCAGCGGCCACAGGGAGCCGCCTCCTCGTCGTCCAGCTGACGCCGTAGGAACTCCATCCGGCAGTCCGCGGTGCTGGCGTAGTCGCGCATGGCCTGCTGCTCGGCGGCACGTTGCTTGGCCACCCACGCGTAGCGCTCGGTGTCGTACGACCAGGGCTTCCCGGTGGCGATCCAGCCACCCTTGACCCGGTGGACGGCACCGTCCACGTCGAGCACCTTGAGCATGATCTCCAGGCGGGTGCGGTTCAGCTCGACCAGCGGTTCGAGCGCGGGCAGCGACAACGGCCGGTCCGCCCGGGCCAGGGCGTCGAGGGTGCGCCGTACGGCTTCCTCGGGCGGGAACGCGACCGAGGCGAAGTAGGACCAGATCGCCTCGTCCTCACGGCCGGGCAGGAGCAGCACCTCGGCATGCTCGACACCACGTCCGGCGCGGCCCACCTGCTGGTAATACGCGATGGGGGAGGAGGGCGAGCCGACGTGGACGACGAAGCCGAGGTCCGGCTTGTCGAATCCCATGCCGAGCGCGGAGGTGGCGACCAGCGCCTTGACCTTGTTCGCGAGGAGGGCCTCCTCGGCCTGCTGGCGTTCGGCGTTCTCCGTTTTTCCCGTGTACGAGGCGACGGTGTGCCCGCATTCACGCAGGAAGGCGGTGATCTCCTCGGCCGCGGCGACCGTGAGCGTGTAGATGATTCCGGAGCCCGGCAGGTCGTCCAGGTGGTCGGCGAGCCAGGCCAGCCTGTGCGCCGCGTCGGGGAGTTGGAGCACGGCGAGACTGAGGCTCTCGCGGTCGAGCGGGCCGCGCAGGACCAGCGCGTCCGAGCCGCTGCCCGTGCCGAGTTGCTCCGCCACGTCCGCGGTGACCCGGGCGTTGGCGGTGGCCGTGGTGGCGAGCACCGGCACGCCGGGCGGAAGGTCGGTGAGCATGGTGCGCAGCCTGCGGTAGTCGGGGCGGAAGTCGTGGCCCCAGTCGGAGATGCAATGCGCCTCGTCGACGACGAGAAGGCCGGTGGCTGCGGACAGCTCCGGCAGGACGTTGTCGCGGAAGTCGGGATTGTTGAGCCGCTCGGGGCTGACCAGCAGCACGTCCACGGTGCCCGCGGCGACCTCGGCGTGGATGGTCTCCCACTCCTCGGGGTTGGAGGAGTTGATGGTCCGGGCGTGAATGCCGGCTCGGGCGGCGGCGTCGACCTGGTTGCGCATGAGCGCGAGCAGCGGGGAGACGATCACGGTCGGTCCGGCGCCGTGCTCCCGCAGCAGGGCCGTCGCCACGAAGTACACCGCGGACTTGCCCCACCCCGTGCGCTGCACGACCAGGGCGCGGCGCTTGTCGGCGACCAGCGCCTCGATGGCTCGCCACTGATCCTCGCGCAGCCGCGCCGATCCCGTGCTGTCCCCGACGAGCCTGGCGAGGATCCCGTCAGCAGCCTCGCGCAACTCGGCCTTGCTCGTGTGCGTCATGCCTCCCATACAACAGGACGCCTCGGACAGTCGGGCGTCTCGGCGGGCGGCCTGTGGATGAGAGCCCCCTCCATCGCCTGTGGAATGCGCATCCGTGGACGCGGACCAGCTGGTTGTCGTGGCCCTGATCGGACTTATCCACAGGGCCAAGCGGAACATCGCGATCCGCGAGATCGTCTGCGCATGACGAATCACAGCGAAACGACCGGATCGCCCGCAAACGGTGACAACGGCGGACGGGACAGTGGCGGACGGAGCAGTGATGGGTGGGACGGCTATGGAGGCGACAGCGGTGGGTGGCACGGCGGTGGGCACGATGACGGAGGTCCGGACAGCGGGGGACGTCGCGATGGTGGCGGGCGGGGCAGTGCAGGACATCACGACGGTGGCGGCCGGGACAGTGGTGGTTCGGGGATCGGTGAGCGCGTCGGATTCGACGCACACGGCGCCGAGCACCAGGTCACCCTCAGGACGCCGGGCGAGCTGGCCGATGCCCTGCCGTACCTCCTCGGATACCGGCCCGAAGACAGCATCGTGCTGGTCGCCCTGCACGACCGGGGTGGACGTGGCCGGTTCGGAGGCCGAGCGCGGCTCGGTATTCCCGCGAACAAGGATGACTGGGCGGCCGTGGCCAGGCAGTTGGCCCACGGGCTGGTCACCGGCAGTGAGCGCAGGGGAGCCCGCCCCGAGCAGATGGTCGCCTACCTCTGCCAGGAACCGGGAGCCGGTGAGACCGGACAGCAGATCACGGAGCGTCTGGCACCGCTCGCCGCCCTGCTGCGCACGGAGTGCGGCCGGCTTGACGTTCCCGTGATCGAGGCGTTGTGCATCTCGGGTGGCCGCTACTGGTCGTACTGTTGTCCGAGCGAGGAATGCTGCCCCGTGGAGGGACTTCCGATGGGTCTGCCCGGCACCTCCGTGCTCGCCGCCGCGGCGACGTACGCCGGGCTGCAAGTGCGGGGCACTCTGCGCGAGTTGCGGGCCAGGTTGCAGCCCTGGGAGACCGCTGCCGCCCTGGAGCAGGAAGTCGCCCTCGACACCGCCGGCATGGCATTGGTCCCCAGGATGCTCGACCTGACGAGCCGAACGGAAGTGGCGGAGGAGACCGTGCGCCTGGCAAGGCGCACCATCACACGCTTCGCCGAAGCCCCACCCGTGTCCGGCACTCTCCAGGCGGACCTGCGCGACGACGAACTGCTGGGACACGACGAGGCGGCGGCACTCATCCTCGGCCTGCAGGACCGCACGACCCGGGACCGTGCGGCCGAGTGGATGGAGGCAGAGGAGGCCGGGCCGGCCCTACGGCTGTGGCGTGCGCTGGCCCGCCGGTGCGTCGGGCCCTACGGCGAACACGCGGCGGCACCGCTCACGCTCGCCGGGTGGGTCGCGTGGTCCGGTGGCGATGAGATCGAGGCCAGGGAGGCGCTCGCCATGGCTCTTGGCGCGGATCCCAGCTACCTCTTCGCCCGGCTCCTGCACCAGGCATGCAACGAGGGCCTGGACCCGGAGTCGATCCGCCGTTGTCTGCGCGCGGAACGTCAGGGGCGGGAGACGCGTGCCCGGTCGGAGGTCTGTCAGTCCGACGACAACAAGCAGACGGCAGAGGGACCGGCACCGGCGAACGTCGCTGACCCCGACGGGAGGCGGGCGCTCGGTTCCGAAAGGACTCTTCCGACGCACCTGTCCGGCGCCCGCGACTCTCTGACACCTCCTCCAGGTGACCTTCCGCTCCGGTCGGACGACCCCGAGACCCTTCCGACTCTCTCTGGCGACCCCCAACCGCTTCCCGTATCCCCACCCGCCACGGCTTCCCGACGACGCAAGCGGACACGGAGCGGCACCCGCAGCGACGCCCGGCCGCACCTCGCGGAGGGGGAAGGGCGGCCCTCCAGTACAGAGGATTCCCGCCCGCGCTCCCGCACTGCCGGCGGTACGCGTCCCGGTGCCGTGCGTCGACGTGCCACAAGCAAGGACGACGGGTGCCGATCCGAAGGCACCTTGCCTGCAGGCGGTACCACCGAGGGAGAGGGATGAGGGGCCGCCGGGGACGGGTCGCGCGCGGGCTGTCCCGTCTGTGCCGTCGGCTGGCGCCCCCGGTCCGCCGCCATTCGGTCGGCATGCGCGCCCGCGGGCGTGACCCTGAACAGCCCTGTCCCGTTCACCTGAGTGGCGGAAAGCCCGACCGGGCCGTGCCGTCGCACCGTCCTGGTCCTTCAGGAGCCCCGCACCGGGCGCCGCATCCGCCCGAGCCGCACAGAGCGCAGAGGAAGCGACCCTTGCAGCAGCCGACTCCGCCCTCCACCGACGACGACCGATCCGCCCTCGGTGCGCCGACGACGGCGTGGACAGGAAGCGCCGGCCCGCCGCCGCGCGGCACGGACCCCGGCCCGACGGCCTGTGCGCCCGGCTCGAGGCTCCCCGGCGGCACCCAGGGCACCGTGGTGACGGCCGAGCACCGGTCGCCTGATCGGTGGGGGAGTACTCCTTCGGCGTCCTGGGATCGTGAGCCCTCTCCACCGGCAGGGTCCGCCCGACGCCCCTCGACATCGGCGGATCAGAGTCGGACCCCGTTGCCGTCCGGTAGCCCTTCTTCTCGCCCTACGTCACCTGTCCCGTCCGGCCCGCCACCACCGGGCGGCCCCTCCGTGCCCCGAGGACCCGCCGACCTGCCCCCGGCGCACTCGGCCATCATGTGCGTGGCGCTTCCGGGCCTCGCCATCTCCACCGACACAGGGCAGCTGACCGGCGAGGGGCTGGAGGGCTTCTACCGCGCCGGCCGACGGGTGCTCTCCCAGTGCCAGGTCCGGGTCGCCGGCCGTGAGCCGCTCGCGGTCCAGGCACGGACGACCGCGGCGGATCGGGCACGCTTCGTCGCGGTCGTCCGTGCCTCCCCGGGGCCCGGCTCGGGTCCTGACCCCGATGTCATCGTCGAACGCATCCGCCACGCCGACGGGACGGAACGCATCACGCTGCACAGCGCGGCCACCCGCCCGCTGCGGCTGCCCGTGGAGGTGGCACTCGGCACGGATCTGGCGGACCTGGGTGCGATCGCGTCGGGCCGAGCGGGACCCGAACTGCCCGCGAGCGTCCACGACTCCGGCCTGCGCTGGTCCAGCGCGGTCGGCGGAGCGTCGGTCACAGCCGAACCGCCACCCAGCGACGCGCTGGCGTCGGCAGGCCTGCTGCGCTGGGAACTCGAACTGCCCCCCGGCGGCACGGCCGGTCTGGAACTACGTGTACGCCTCGACGGCGCAGGTCCCGTCCGAGCCGTGGGCCGCGCGTCGACCAGCCCCCTGGCTTCCGCGCGCGCGACAGGAGATCACCCCGCGCTCGAGCCTCTCCTGCACACGAGCATCGACGACCTCCAGTCCTTGCTACTCCGCGACCCGGCACACCCCACCGACACCCACCTCGCGGCCGGCGCCCCCTGGCGCTGCGGCCTGGCCCCGGCCGACGCGCTCGCCGCGGCCCGCATGGCCCTGCCGCTCGGCACCCGGCTCGCCGCCGGGACGCTCCGCACCCTCGCGCGCACCCAACACCGGGGGGACACGACACAGTCCGGGATGATCCCCGGGCCACGCCGGGATGCCGGGCCGCACCTGCCGGCCGGCTGTACCGGCACCGAAGCCACCTTGCTCTTCCCCGCACTGCTCGAGGAGGCCTTCCGCTGGGGGCTCTCGCGGCAGGAGACGGAGGACCTGCTGCCGACGGCCGAGCGCTGTCTGGGCTGGCTGCAAAAGACCGTGGGGGAGGGGACGTATCTGGGCGATCCGCAACCCGGTGGTCCGGCCCGTTGCGAGACACAGTCCCACGCCCATCGCGCGGCTGTCCTCGGTGCCGAGCTGCTCGACGCTTTCGGCAGACCCGGTGGGGAGGCGCTTCGTCAGTGGGCCCGTGAACTGCGAACGGCCTTTCGTGCGGACTTCTGGGTCGAGGACCGTGGTGGTGGCCGCCCGGCGGCGGCTCGTGCTCCGGACGGCCGCCTCGTGCCGCACCTCGGAGCCACGGCCGCCCACCTCCTGGACACCGGCTTGCTCGGCGGAGGCCAACAGGCACCCGGACTCCTCGACAGGGTGCAGACCGAACAGCTCGCCCGGCTGCTCGGTGGCCCGGCCATGGATTCGGGCTGGGGTCTGCGCGGCCTGAGCACGAAGGAGGCGGGACACAACCCGTTCGGCCACCGCACCGGGGCCGTACGCGTCCACGAGACGGCCGTCGCCGTCGCGGGGCTGGCCGCGGCCGGGTACGAGAAGGAGGCCGGCTCGCTCCTGCGGGGACTGGTCGCGGCGGCTGAGGCTTTCGGGTACCGGCTCCCCGAGATGTTCGCCGGAGAGCAGCGCACGGAGGGGAGCGTTCCCCTTCCCCATCCGGCGGCCTGCCGTCCCGCAGCCACGGCAGCGGCCGCGGGAGTGCTGTTGCTGAGTGCCCTCGCGGGCATCCGTCCCGACGCCCCGGCGGGGACGGTCACCCTGCGTCCCGTGCGCAGCTCGCCTCTCGGAGAGATCGGACTGACCGGCCTGCGGATCGCGGGCGCGCCGTTCTCGGTACGGGTCAGCAGACTCGGGCTCGCCATGGTCGAGGAGGCTGCCGAGGGACTGCAACTGGGGTCGTGACCTCGAACGAAGGGAGTGTTTATCGTCAGGCAGACGACTATGATCGCCGCATGCCCTACGACCCGTCAGCCTTTCCGCCCTTCGCCGTCACCGTGGACCTGGTCGTACTGACCGTGCGTCGTCACGCCCTGTGCGCGCTCGCGGTGCGCAGGGGTGAGCCGCCGTTCCAGGGACGCTGGGCACTGCCGGGCGGCTTCGTACGGGCCGACGAGGATCTGGCGCAGGCGGCAGCCCGCGAGCTGGCCGAGGAAACCGGGCTGCGCGCGCACGACCCGGCCGTCCCGGCCCAGGACAACGGTGCTCATCTGGAGCAGCTGGCGACCTACGGAGATCCCAAGCGTGATCCCCGGATGCGCGTGGTGAGCGTCGCTCACCTGGCTCTCGCCCCTGACCTGCCCGCTCCCCGGGCGGGTGGTGACGCCAGTAACGCACGCTGGGCCCCTGTCGAGGAGCTGTTGCAGCAGGGCGGGTACGGCCGCGACGGAGAACCGGTCGCACCGCTCGCCTTCGACCACGCGCAGATTCTGTCGGACGGTGTGGAGCGCGCCCGCTCGAAGATCGAGTACTCGTCGCTGGCCACCGCGTTCTGCCCGCCCGAGTTCACCGTCGGTGAGCTGCGTCGTGTCTATGAGGCGGTGTGGGGCGTGGCCCTCGACCCACGCAACTTCCACCGCAAGGTGACGGGTACGCCGGGCTTCCTGGTGCCCACCGGCGGTACGACCACGCGGCAGGGTGGCCGCCCCGCTCAGCTCTTCCGGGCCGGTGGAGCCACTCTGCTCAACCCTCCGATGCTGCGCCCCGAAGTGTGAAGCAGTCGAAAACCGTACATAGCGCGCTATCTTGCTACGGGTGATCCAGGCCTTCGGACTGACCAGCAACTCCCGCAAGGACCTCCCGCCCGCGGTCGACGACGTGTCCTTCGAAGCCCGTGCGGGCCGTGTCACCGCGCTTCTCGGAGCGACGGGTGCGGGCAAGACCTCGGCGCTCAGACTGATGCTCGAACTCCAACAGGGCCGTGGCATCACCTACTTCAGGGGACGTCCACTGCACCGCATCGCGCATCCCTCGCGCGAGGTCGGCGTCCTCATGGGCGATGTGCCGGGGCATCCCGCTCGCACGGTCCGCGGCCATCTGCGGATGCTGTGCGCCGCGGCCGGGGTGCCGGTCAGGCGCGCCGACGAGGTGCTGGAAGTGGTGGGTCTGGTCAGCCTGCGTGACGAGCGGCTCGGCACGTTGTCACGTGGCATGGATCGCCGCCTGGGCCTCGCCTGTGCCCTGTTGGCGGACCCGCACACCCTTGTGCTGGACGATCCCGCCGACGGACTTTCCAGCCGTGAGAGCCACTGGCTGCACGGAATGCTGCGAGCGCATGCGGCCCAGGGCGGCACAGTCCTGTTCACCACGTCCGAGCCCAAGGAGGCCGCGCGTGTGGCGGATCGGGTCGTCACGCTGGAGCAGGGCAGACTTGCCGCCGATCAGGACGCCCCGGAGTTCGCCCGCACCAGGCTGCGCCCCCGTGTCGCCGTACGCAGTCCGCACGCAGTCCGCCTCGCCGCCCTGCTGGCCAAGGAGGCTCGCGCGGCGCACCGATCCGTGGAGGTGGTCAGGGAGGGCGGCAACCGGCTGTCCGTGTACGGCAGTACGTGTGCCGACGTCGGCGAGGCCGCTTTCCGCCACGGCATTCTCGTCCACCAACTCGCGGACGAGATGGGGGACATGGGGCCGGGTGCGGGGTTCCTTCCCGGGGAGGAGGCCCAGGGTGCTGGCCGGCTTCCAGGGGAGGCGGCTCAAAACGTGCGCGCCGACGTCTCAGAGACGGAAGCCGGAGAACCGCCCGGTGCTGGGGGAGGCGTGGAGGCTGGTGGGGAGGCTCAGGGCGACGGACTGACGCACGGGACCCCAGGGGGCCAGACCGACCGCCCCACGCATGGAAGCCCAGGGGCCCAACCGGACCGAGCGAGGCATGTAACCTCAGGGGCCGACAACGACCGAGCGACGCGCGGAGCCCTCGCAGGCCGCAACGACCGACCGAGGCACCCCATGAAGGCCGCGTCCGGCGATCAAGCGTCGCCGCACACCCGCCAGGAGGCCCGCAGCGGTTCGGCGGGAGGCAGCGGGCGCGATGCTTCGGGCCCCGTGAAAACAGCCAAGCCCCCCGCCCCCCTACCCCCCCTCCCACCCCCCATCTCCGTCAGGTCCGCCCCCAGCCCTCTTCGCCCGCTCCGCTATGAACTCCGTCGCGCGACAGGGATCGCCACCGGGTTCCTCACCGCCGCGGCCGTACTCGTCACGTCAGCCCTCACCGCCGTACTCCTGGCACGAGTGGGTCACACCCCGCAGGCCCGCCTGCTGGCCGCATGGCCCAGGGAACTGCCGCTGCCCCCGGCGGCGCTCGGAGCCGGGCTGCTCGGCGCGCTCGCCTTCGGCGACGAGTTCCGCCACCCCGCCCTGGCCGCGGACCGCGGCACCGTCCCCCGTCGGCTGGGGCTGCTCACCGCGAAACTCGTCGTCGCCGCGGCCACCGCGCTTGTGCTGGCTCTGCTCTCGGTGGGCTGCGACGCCGAAGTGCTGTACCTCGTCTACGGACGGGAGCTCACGGAAGTTCCCGGCGACTGGTTGGCGTTGAGCGTGAGTTGGTTCGGACTCGTGATCGGGTGTGCCTGGGCAGGGGTCCTGGCCGCCGGCGTCTTCCGGTCCACCACGGCCGGGCTCGCCGCGGTGGTCGCGGTGCCCGTGGTCTGCGTACCCCTCGTACAGAAAGCCCTCGAAGGGGCGTCCGTGCGAACGGCGGCCGGTCTGCCCGTGCGGCTGCGTGAGGTCTTCCTGCTCCAGTGGCCCTTTGGTGGAGAGCGCTATCTGGCCGGGGCGGTGCGTGTGATCGTCCAACCTGTGGGCGGTGCACTGACGTTGTCGCTGACCGCTCTGCTGTGCGCATATCTGTTCACGAGCCTGCGCAGCAGGGTTCGATGACGACCGACCGTGCCCTTCCGGTCCTGACGTGCGCACAACTCCCCGGTGAAAGCGCATTTCTTTCCGATAAGGCGTCAATTGCGACGGGGTGAGCGATCACCCTTTCGTGTGCTTTTCACCAAAGACCTCAAGGGAGTTGGGGGCAACGCCGACAAAGGATCCGTGAGTACCCTTGCGCACACCATGATGACCGCCGCCCGCTCCGCCGACTCCGGTCTGGCCGGCCCGGGCGAACTCGACCGCTACCCCTACGCCGAGGCCCCGGGCGCCGGCCGCGTCGGAGCCTCCGTGTGGGACGGCTCGGACCCGGAGCTGGGCCGCGTGGGCCGACGAGCCGCAGGCAGCCGCGGGCGCGGACTGCACGGCCAACTCGTCCAGCAGCTCGGACAGATGATCGTCTCCGGGGATCTGGGAGCAGACCGGCCGCTCGTCCCCGAGGAGATCGGGCAGCGCTTCGAGGTCTCCCGTACCGTCGTCCGCGAGTCGCTCCGCGTCCTGGAGGCCAAGGGGCTGGTCAGTGCCCGCCCGAACGTCGGCACGCGCGTGCGTCCCGTCAGCGACTGGAACCTCCTGGACCCGGACATCATCGAATGGCGGGCCTTCGGACCGCAGCGCGACGATCAGCGCCGCGAGCTGAGCGAGCTGCGCTGGACGATCGAGCCGCTCGCCGCGCGCCTGGCCGCCGGACACGGCCGTGACGACGTCCAGCAGCGCCTCGGCGACATGGTCGAGATCATGGGGCACGCGATGGGCCAGGGCGACGCGCTCACCTTCTCCCGCGCCGACGCCGAGTTCCACTCCCTGCTCATCCAGGTCGCGGGCAACCGCATGCTGGAACACCTCTCCGGGATCGTGTCGGCCGCCCTCCAGGTCTCCGGGGGCCCGGTCACCGGCTGTGACCGGCCGAATGAGTCGTCGCTGGCGCATCACGGCCGGATCGTCGACGCCCTCGCCACCGGCGACGGAATGGCGGCCGAAGCGGCCATGCGGCAACTTCTCACCGTCCACCCCGAGGTGGAGCGCGTGGTACCCGCCCCGCGCGAGCACTGACCGCGCCCAGCGGGCGGCACGGCCGGGGATGTCTTCCCCCTCCTGCAGCATCGTTCTCCTGCAGCATCATTCGGCCGCCGAGCCGCCTCCGTCGGACCCCGCAGGATCTCCAGGGACCCTGCGG
>NZ_JBHUXV010000130.1:0-24709 GCF_042669125.1 Streptomyces sp. NPDC057253
GGGTCTGGGGGCGCAGCCCCCAGGGGCGGGGTCGAAGGGGCGGCAGTCCCTGGTGGGGGTCCCCCTCTGGGGGAGGGACGGGCAGGGGCGGCGGGGGCGAGAAAAAGCCCCTACTGCACAGACGCCCCGTACCCCTCGTCCCGAACCACCGCCCCATACCCCGGCTCAGGATCCCGCGGCCCGAACAACGCCGTCAGCCCCAGATGCACCACCAGCCCAGCGAACGACCAGACCAGCAGCACCCCCTTCGCCCCCAACCGCAACGGCGCCGAGAACGTCACCCCCTTGCCCACCGACTTCGCATGCGCGAGCACATCGGAGGACGGCCCCAACCACATCCCCACCCGCCACGCGAGCAGCGACCCCAGCAGCCCCCCGACAGCCAGCCCCACCACCAACGGCACCCCGCCCCTCCGCCGCCAGAGGAACACCCCGAGCGCGCTCAGGAGCCCGAACGCGAGCGCCAGCAGCGTGAACGTCCCGTCCACCCCCACCGCCTGCTCCCCCTCGGTGTCCTTGAGATAGACGACCCAGCTCCCCCGCTCGTCGACATCCCCGACCAGCGGCACATGCGGCGCCAGCCACCACCACAGGACCCCGAGCAGCGCCCCGACGACCGCCACACCGACCGTGATCACCACGGCCTCCAGCAACTCGGTCCTCATCCCGGGCCCGCCATGCCCGTACCCGACGTCGGAAGGGGTCGCGTACCCGGCATCGGGAGCCTGCCACGCATCGTGCGAGGAGGGTTCGTGCGGCGGCGGAGGAGGAGTCAACGGTGCGGTCACCCTGACATCGTGCCAGGCCCGCCTGTGCGGCGCGTCACCGGACGGCCGCCCGACGGTAGGCCCAGGTGGCGACGGCCAGCGAGACCACGCCCACGCATCCGCACACGGCCAGGTCCCCGAGCACGAACGCCCAGTCGGGATGCGGCCCGAAGGTCCGCGCGAAGGCCTCGACGCCGTAGGTCGAGGGCAGCAGGTCCCGGGCGAACCGCACCACCTCGGGCATCCGGTCGGCGGGCAGCACCCCGAGCAGCAGCGCGGCGGACATGCCGAGCTGTCCCAGCAGCGTGGCCAGTTCCGGCCGGGGCGCGAGAAGCCCGAGCGCCGCCCCGAGCCCCGCGAGGGCCGCACCGGCGAGCGGGATCACCGCCACCAGCACCCACAGATGGGCCAGCGGCAGCCCGAACAGCACACACCCGAAGACGGCGGTCACCACGGTTCCCGGCACCGTGAAGGAGGCGTACGCGCCCGCGGCACCGAGCACCACGGCGGCCGGCGGCACCGGCAGGGTGGCGTAGTGGTCGAGCCCGCCGCTCGCCCGCAGCTGCCCGAAGTACTGCGCGAGCAGGTTGAGCGCGACGAAGGCGACCACGAGCACCGAGGCACCCGCGACCACGGACCGCGCCTCACCGCCGCCGTCCACGACTCCCCGCATCAGGATCATGATCCCGATCGACTGGAAGGTCGCCACGAAGAGCAGCGGGATCCGCGCGACCCGCGCGCGGGACAGCTGGGCCCGGTACACGGCCACCAGCGACGGCCGGAGCCGCGCGCGCGGCCCCAGCTCGGCGGCCGCGTCCCGGTCCGTCTTCTCGCCGGCCAGGGCGCCGCCGGAGAGAACCTCGGCGGGTACGACACTCACGTGGCTCTGCTCCTCTTCGCTCCGGCACTCGCCCTGTGACGTACGGACACGGCAGTCCGCGTACTCAACGTGCTCATGCCTTCACCAGCCCCTGCTGCGCGGCCCCGCCCAGCGCGAGGTACACGTCCTCCAGGCTGGGAGTGGCGAGCGTGAAGTCGTCCAGCGCGGCGAAGGCGGCCCCGCCGGTGACGGTGGCGACGACCGCGCGGGCCTCCTCGGGGGCGAGCCGCAGCGTCCAGCGGCGTCCGGCGGCCACGGCCCGGTCCTTGAGGGCGGCGACCTCGGGGACGTGCAACGGGGCCGCCTCGCGCCACACCAGGTCCACCCGGACCTCCCCGGCGACCTGTTCCTTGAGGCCGGAGGGCGTGTCGCAGGCGATCACCCGGCCCTGGTCGAGGACGGCGACCCGGTCCAGGACCGTCTCCGCCTCGATGACGTTGTGGGTGACGAGCAGCACCGTCGTGCCGTGCTCGGCCCGCCGCCGGTCCACGGCCGACCACACCGCGCGCCGCGCCACGGGGTCCATCGCGGTGGTCGGCTCGTCGAGCACGAGCAGCGGCCGCTCCCCCACGAGCGCGGCCGCGAAGCACGCGAGCCGCCGCTGCCCGCCGGACAGCTTCCTGATCGGCCGCCCGGCGATGGGCGTGAGCCCCAGCTCGTCGAGTACGGCGTCCCGCTCGGCCCGCGCCTGCCGGGCCTCCAGGCCGCGCAGCCGCCCGGTGGTCTCGGCGGCGAGGGAGACGGTCAGGTCGTCGAGGGCGCTGGACTCCTGGCCGAGGTAGGCGAGGATCCGCGAGGCCCGGTCCGGGTGGCGCACGATGTCGTGACCGAGGATCTCGACGCTGCCGCTGTCGGGGCGCATCAGCCCGGTGAGCTGCCGTACGAGGGTGGTCTTCCCGGCGCCGTTCGGTCCGAGCAGCCCGAAGATCTCACCGCGCCGGATGTCGAGGCGTACGTCGTCGGTGGCCCGCACCTCGGGCGTGCCCGGGGCTCCGCGCCGGCCGCGGACCGCCGGATAGGTCTTGGTCAGTCCGCGCACCGCGCACACGACATCACCACGGTGTCGAAGTGCCGGTGCAGCGCGCGTACTCACAAGGGACGAGCCTACGGGGTCGGGAAGGCTCCGCCGTTCCCGGGGCGCCCCTCATACCGAAAAACACCGCAAAACTCACTCACCGGCGGGCGCGTGTTCCGCGGCGGTCCGCGCGTCGATCTCGCGCCAGAACCCGGCCCGGATGGCGTAACGGTCGTGCTCGTCGATCTGGTCGTCCTTGTGCGCGAGCAGCCCGAACCGGGCGGCGTAGCGGAGCAGCTCGCCGTCGATCCGGTGCGGCACCCGCGGATACATCCCGGACAGCCGTTGCAGATGCGCCTGGTCCCCCAGCCGCTCCATCCACCGCCGCGCGAAGACCTGTCCCACCTCGAAGGGGTCCCCGCCGACCGTGGTGATGTCCTCCTCCCGGTCGGCCCACCGCTGCTCGGCGGTGGTCAGCTGCGCCAGCGTCGGCATGGAGGCGACCTCGGGCGGCTCGGCGGCGCCTGAGGGCCGGTCGACCCAGCCCTTGTCGGAGGACCAGCGCAGGGTCGCGCTCGCGGGGTGCTGGGCGGGCTGGGTGCCGGGCGCCCGCAGCGCGGCGAGGTCCTTGGGCGTCGGCACCCCCTTGGGCGCCGGCACCCGCTCCTGCGTGCCGTTCTCCGAGGGGGCGCCCGCCGGGGCGTGCTCGGCCTCCTCGGCGGTCCGCTCGGGTGCCTGCGAGAGCGCGGACTCGGGCAGCGGCGCCGAGAGGATCGCGGCGATCTCGGGCCGCGGCACGGGCGGCGGCGCGCACACCCCGCCGAGGTCCTTGGCGCGGACGGCCTTGGTGATCCAGGTACGGTCGAGCACCCGCCGCTCGTCGGCCTCGGCGACCAGGTCCTCGGACTGGTTGTAGTCCCCGTCGGCGGCCTGCACGGCCCACAGGTGTACGGCGACCCCGTGCTCCTTGGCCGCCATCATGCCCGGCAGCAGGTCCCCGTCGCCGGTCACGAGGACGACGTCGGAGCAGGCGCGGTTGCGGGCCAGCTCGGTGAGCTCGGCGTGCATGGCGGCGTCCACGCCCTTCTGGGCCCAGCGTCCGTCGCTGCGGGTCAGGGCGCCGAGCCGGACGGTGACCCGGGGCATCACGCGCAGCCTGCGGTGCTCGGGCTGCGGGACGCGGTCGGGGGCGCCGTCGAACCAGTAGATGCGCAGCAGGGGCCGTTCCGTGTCGGACTCGGCCCGGTCGCGCAGACCCTGGACCAGGGCGGCGTGGTCGACGGTGATGCGGGATCGGGAGGGCTCCCCGGCAAGGAGACTGGCGGCGGCCCCCAGCAGATACCCGGCGTCCACCAGGACGATGCAGCGGTCCACGCTTTCCACCCTCTTTCCGGGAGGTTTGCTTCGGGCTTGCTTCGAGTCTGCCCGACCGCACGGGGGTTAACGGCCCGAACTCGATCTTCGGCGTGGCGTTTCGGGGCATCCCCGCGCGACATTCCCTGTCACACACGGTAATTATCCGAAATGCGTCTCTTGTCAGCCTATGTGAATCTGGTCCCGGCCCTGGCCCCTAGATCCCCTTCAGGAGGCAGATCCCCATGGCCAAGAACAAGAAGCAGAACCGCAAGCAGCCGCAGTCCGAGCGTGGCCCGCAGGCAACCCAGCACTCCTCGATGGAGCCGCAGGCCGAGCAGCACGCCACGCAGGTGACTCCCGGCGATGTCGCCCGCAAGGGCCGGCAGAAAAGCTTCGGCCACAACTGACATGTGCATAAAGGGTTGTTGAGGCCCAGGTACACGAAGGGGCGCACCCCATCACGGGTGCGCCCCTTCGCACGGTCTCTCAGCCCGCCAGGCAGGACGGTCCGAGCAGCACCTTGAGGTCGCCGAAGAGCGCCGGATCCGGCTTCACCCGGTGCCGGTCCAGCCTGAGGACCGTGGTCTTGCTCGGCCCCTGGAGCTTGATGCGGACCTCGCTCTCGCCCTTGTGATGGCTGAGGATCTCCCCGAGCCTGCTGACCATCGGCGGGGTCACCTTCAGCGCGGGGATGGTGAGGATCACCGGCGCGTTGGTGCCCGCGTTGGACAGGTCCGGGACCTGGAGCTCCATGGCGACCAGGCGGGGCACGTCCTCCCGCTTGTCGAGGCGGCCTTTGACGAACACCACGGCGTCCTCGACGAGTTGGGTCGACACCAGCTGGTAGGTCGCCGGGAAGAACATGCACTCGATGGACCCGGCGAGGTCCTCGACGGTGGCGATCGCCCAGGCGTTGCCCTGCTTGGTCATCTTGCGCTGGAGACCCGAGATGATGCCGCCGATCGTCACCACGGCACCGTCGGCGTGCTCACCGCCCGTCAGCTGGGCGATACCCGCGTCGGCCTTGTCGGACAGCACGTGCTCCAGGCCGAAGAGCGGGTGGTCGGAGACGTACAGACCGAGCATCTCCCGCTCCTGGGCGAGCAGATAGGTCTTGTCCCACTCGTCGTCGGTGAACTGGACGTCGAGTCCGAAGCCGGGTTCGTTGCTCTCCTCCTCGCCCATCCCGCCGAAGAGGTCGAACTGGCCCTCGGCCTCCTTGCGCTTGACCGCGACCACGTTGTCGATCATCGGCTCGTACTGCGCGGTCAGGCCCTTGCGGGTGTGTCCGAGGGTGTCGAAGGCGCCCGCCTTGATGAGCGACTCGGTGGTGCGCTTGTTGCAGGCGACCGCCTCGACCTTGTCGAGGTAGTCGGGGAAGGAGGCGTACTTCCCCTTGGCCTTGCGGCTCTTGATGATCGACTCGACGACGTTGGTGCCGACGTTGCGCACCGCCTCCAGGCCGAAGAGGATCACGTCGTCGCCCTGGGCGGCGAAGTTGTGCACCGACTCGTTGACGTTCGGCGGGAGCACCTTGATGCCCATGCGCCGGCACTCGTTGAGGTAGACCGCCGACTTGTCCTTGTCGTCCTTCACGGAGGTCAGCAGGGCGGCCATGTACTCGGCCGGGTAGTTGGCCTTCAGATAGGCCGTCCAGTACGAGACCAGTCCGTAGGCGGCGGAGTGCGCCTTGTTGAACGCGTAGCCGGCGAAGGGGACCAGCACGTCCCACAGGGCCTGGATCGCCTCGTCGCTGTAGCCGTTCTTCTGGGCGCCGGCCTGGAAGATGGTGAAGTTCTTCGCCAGTTCGTCGGGCTTCTTCTTGCCCATCACGCGGCGCAGGATGTCGGCCTCGCCGAGCGAGTAGCCGGCGATGATCTGGGCGGCCTTCTGCACCTGCTCCTGGTAGACGATCAGGCCGTAGGTGACGTCCAGGACCTCCCGAAGGGGCTCTTCGAGCTCCTTGTGGATGGGGGTGATCTCCTGGAGCTTGTTCTTGCGCAGCGCGTAGTTGGTGTGCGAGTCCATGCCCATCGGGCCGGGACGGTAGAGCGCGGAGACGGCGGAGATGTCCTCGAAGTTGTCGGGCTTCATCAGGCGCAGCAGGGAGCGCATGGGGCCGCCGTCGAACTGGAAGACGCCGAGGGTCTCGCCGCGCTGGAGGAGTTCGAAGGTCTTGGGGTCGTCCAGCGGGAGGCTCAGCAGCTCCAGGTCGACGCCCTTGTTGGACTTCACCATCTTCACGGCGTCGTCCATGATCGTCAGGTTGCGCAGGCCGAGGAAGTCCATCTTCAGCAGGCCGAGCGACTCGCAGCTCGGGTAGTCCCACTGCGTGATGGTCACGCCGTCGGTGTGCCGGACCCAGACGGGCACGTGCTCGGTGATGGTCTCGCTGGACATGATCACGCCGGCGGCGTGCACACCCATCTGCCGGACCAGGCCCTCCACGCCCTTGGCGGTGTCGATGACCTTCTTGACGTCCGGTTCGTTCTCGTACATCCCGCGCACCTCGCCCGCCTCCGAGTAACGGGGGTGCGAGGGGTCGGTGATGCCGTTGAGGTCGATGCCCTTGCCGAGGACGTCGGCGGGCATCGCCTTGGTGATGCGGTCGCCCATCGCGTACGGGTAGCCCAGCACGCGCGCGGAGTCCTTGATCGCGTTCTTGGCCTTGATCTTGCCGTAGGTGCCGATCATGGCGACCTTGTCGGCGCCGTACTTCTCGGTCACGTACCGGATCACCTCGACGCGCCGGCGCTCGTCGAAGTCGATGTCGACATCGGGCATCGAGATGCGCTCGGGGTTGAGGAACCGCTCGAAGATCAGGCCGTGCGGGATCGGGTCGAGGTCGGTGATGCCCATGGCGTAGGCGACGATCGAGCCGGCCGCGGAGCCTCGGCCGGGGCCGACCGCGATGCCGTTGTTCTTGGCCCACATGATGAAGTCGGCGACGACGAGGAAGTAGCCGGGGAAGCCCATCGAGATGATGACGTCCATCTCGTAGTCGGCCTGCTTCTGGCGGTCCTCGGGGATCCCGCCGGGGAAGCGGCGCTCCATGCCCCGGCGGACCTCCTCCTTGAACCAGGTGACCTCGGTGTAGCCGTCGGGGATGTCGAACTTCGGCATGAGGTTCCTGGCCTCGAACATGCCGGTGGTGTCGACCATCTCGGCGATGAGGAGGGTGTTGGCGCAGCCCTCCTGCCAGGCGTCCGAGGAGTCGATGGCGTACATCTCCTCCGTGGACTTCAGGTAGTAGCCGGTGCCGTCGAACTTGAAGCGGTCCGGGTCGGAGAGGTTCTTGCCGGTCTGGATGCACAGCAGGGCGTCGTGGGCGGTCGCCTCGTGCGCGTACGTGTAGTGCGAGTCGTTGGTGACCAGCGGGGGGATGCCGAGCTTCTTGCCGATCTCCAGGAGGCCGTCGCGGACCCGGTGCTCGATCTCGATGCCGTGGTCCATCAGCTCCAGGAAGTAGCGGTCCTTGCCGAAGATGTCCTGGTAGTCGGCGGCGGCCTTCAGCGCCTCGTCGTACTGGCCGAGGCGCAGCCGGGTCTGGAGCTCGCCGGAGGGGCAGCCGGTGGAGGCGACGATCCCCTCGGACCACTGGGCGATGGTCTCCTTGTCCATCCGGGGCCACTTCTGCAGCCAGCCCTCGGCGTAGGCGTCCGAGGAGAGCCGGAAGAGGTTGTGCAGACCGGTGGAGTTCACGGCCCACATCGTCTTGTGGGTGTAACCACCGGAACCGGAGACGTCGTCCCGCTTCTGGTGCGGCTGGCCCCACTGGATCTTGCGCTTGTTGCGCCGGGACTCGGGCGCGACGTACGCCTCGATCCCGATGATCGGGGTGACCCCGGCCTTCTTCGCGGAGTGGAAGAAGTCGTACGCCCCGTGCAGGTTGCCGTGGTCGGACATGGCGATGTGGGTCATGCCCATCTCGTTGCACGCGTCGAACATGTCCTTGAGCCGCGCGGCACCGTCCAGCAGGGAGTACTGGGTGTGGACGTGCAGGTGCGTGAACGGCGGCTTTGACACGGCGTGGCCTCCATGGAAAACACTCGGCGACAGTCGGGCGGACAGTCCGGGGACAGCTCGGAAGTCTATGCCTCGGCACTGACACTCAAGGGGTCGCCCCGCGTACCTTCACAACGAGGGTCGCGGGCACTTTCGCCCCGGCCCGCCCGTTGGACAGGACGACAGAAACGCTGTCGTACACATGCACCAGGAGGCACCCCGCGATGTCGGTACCGCAGCTCAACGACGAGCACCGCGGCGAGGAGATCCTCGCCGTCTTCGACACCGCCTTCGGCGAGCTCCTGGCCGCCGACCCGGCCGCGTTCCGCGTCAAGTTCCGCAAGATGGCGGCCTCGGCGTTCGCGTTCTACCGGGGCACGGCGTGCCTCTTCTACCACGACCTCGACGAGGAGAAGCGGGGCGGCCCGTACCTGGACGAGCGCACCTCGCGCGTGTGGATCCACGGCGACCTGCACGCGGAGAACTTCGGCACGTACATGGACGCCAACGGCCGGCTGATCTTCAACGTCAACGACTTCGACGAGGCGTACGTCGGCCCCTTCACCTGGGACCTCAAGCGCTTCTCCGCCTCCGTCGCGCTGATCGGCTACGCGAAGGCGCTCGGCGACGACCAGATCAGCGAGCTGGTGCGGGTGTACGCGGCCGCGTACCGGGAGCGGATCCACGCCCTGGCCACCGGCGCCAAGAGCGACGAGGTGCCGCCGTTCACGCTGGACACCGCCGAGGGCCCGCTGCTGGGCGCGCTGCGCGAGGCCCGCGCGCTGACCCGCTTCGGCCTCCTGGCGTCGATGACGGAGATCCGTGACTTCGAGCGCCGGTTCACCGAGGGCGGCGGCTCCGTGGAGCTGGACGCGGCCACCCGCTACAAGGTGCTGGCCGCCTTCGACGGCTATCTGGAGACCCTGCCGGAGGCCTCCCTGGACCGCCCGGACTCCTACCGCGTCAAGGACGTCGTGGGCCGCCGGGGCATCGGCATCGGATCGGCCGGGCTGCCGTCGTACAACATCCTGCTGGAGGGGCACACCGACGCCCTGGAGAACGACGTCGTCATCTACATCAAGCAGGCCCAGACCCCGGCCGTCTCCCGGCACATCACCGACCCCGAGATCCGCGACTACTTCCAGCACGAGGGGCACCGCACGGTCATCTCCCAGCGCGCCCTCCAGCAGCACGCCGACCCGTGGCTGGGCTGGACCGAGCTGGGCGGCGCGGGCCAGCTGGTCGCCGAGATCTCGCCGTACGCCGTGGACCTGGACTGGAGCGACATCGACGACCCGGAGGAGATCGCGGCGGTCGTCGCCGACCTCGGCCGGGCGACCGCCACCATGCACGGGGCGGCGGACGACCAGTCCGGGGAGTCCCTGGTGCCCTTCTCCACCGAGCGGGCCATCGACGCGGCCATCGCGGCCGACGAGGGCGGCTTCGCGGACCTCCTGGTCGACTTCGCGCACAGCTACGGCGCACGCGCGCGTGCCGACCACCAGACCTTCGTGGACCTGTTCCGCAACGGCCGCATCCCCGGCCTGTGACCGGCCTCTCCCACAACTGCCGATAACGACAGGGCGCTCACAGGGACCCTTTAGGGGTCCCTTACAGGCCCGCGTGACACACTCTCCACGCTATGGACATATCCGGGACCCAGCTGCGAGCGCTCCGCGCGGCGCTGTTCACGGCACTCGTCGTGACGCTCAGCACCGCGTCGCACGTGCTGCTGTCCCGGGCTCCCCTGCCGCTGAACACGGTGGCGGTGATCGCCGTCGCCGTGTTCGCGCTGGCCTATCTGCTGGCCGGCCGCGAGCGCGGCTTCGGGCGGATCGCCGCCGTGCTGATCCCGCTGGAACTGGCCGCCGACACCGTCTTCACCACCGGCCAGCACGTCTGTTACGGCGCCGCGGGCGGCCCGGTCGCGGGTCCCCTGCGCTCGGTCGGGTGGGACGTGTTCTGCGGCGACGGCACCAGCGTCGGCTCGCCGCTGGCCCGGATGACCGGCACCGACACCGACCGGCTCGGCGGGCTCCTCGCCCACGCGGATCCGCAGACCGCGTGGCTGCTGCTCGCCGCCCATGTCTCGGTGGGCCTCCTCGCGGCCGCCTGGCTGCGCCGCGGCGAGCGGGCCCTGGCCCAGCTGCTGCGGGCCGTGGCCGCCACCACCTTCCGGCCGCTGCTCCTCGCGGCCGCCGCACGGACCGTGCGCCCGGCTCCGGAGCCGGCCCGTCCGGTGCGCCCCGGCCGCCGTACGGCCGTCGTGCTCGACGAGATCCTCGCGCACTCCCTGGGACGGCGTGGACCGCCGTGCTCGGTCGCTTCTGCCTGAGCCTCACCGCTCGCGCAGCACCTGAGCACCACCAGTCCCGACCCACGTATCCCCGCACACATGACGTGTGCGCGTCCCTTTGATGGAGAACACCACCATGAGCAAGCGGAACAGCCAGCAGGCGAAGACCGCCGCCCGCGAGCGGCTGCGGCAGGAGCGCGAGCGCCAGGCCAAGCGCGACAAGATGAAGCGTCAGCTCATCGTCATCGGCTCCATAGTCGGCGTCCTGGCGATAGCCGGCGGCATCAGCTACGCGGTCGTCCAGGGCAACAAGCCCAGCTACTGGGAGGAGGCCAAGAACGACAAGCTCGTCAAGCCGGCCAACTCCACGGGCACCGACGGCACCACGGTCGTCCTGGGCAAGAGCACCGCCAAGAAGACCCTGGTCATGTACGAGGACCCGCGCTGCCCGGTCTGCGCGCAGTTCGAGCAGGTCGTCGGCCCGACCGTGAAGAAGGACTTCGACGAGGGCAAGTTCAAGATCCAGTACGTCGGTGCCAGCTTCCTCGACGGCAACCTCGGCGGCGAGGGCTCCAAGAACGGCCTCAGCGCGCTCGGCGCGGCCCTGAACGTGAGCCCCGAGGCGTTCCTGGAGTACAAGACGGCGATGTACTCCACGAAGTGGCACCCCGAGGAGAGCGGCCCCGACAAGTTCAAGGACGACTCCTACCTCATCAAGATCGCGCAGACGGTCCCTGAGCTGAAGGACAACAAGACCTTCCAGGACGCCGTGAAGAAGGGCACCTACGACAAGTGGGCCCTGGACATGTCCGAGAAGTTCAACAAGGACGGCGTGAGCGGCACCCCGACTCTGAAGATGGACGGCAAGACGCTGACCGGCTCCGACGGCAAGAGCGCGCCGATGACGGTCGCCGACTTCAACACGGCCCTGAACGCTGCCCTGAAGGGCTGATCGCGCACCCTTCAGGAAAAGAGCGGGCGAACTTTCACGAGTTCGCCCGCTCTCGTTCATACCGATCAGTAACCTGATCGGCCGTGACTACCAGACACAGAACAGCCGACAGCAACTCCCTGTCCCCACGCCGCCGTACGGTCGTCAAGGCCGCGGCGGTGACCGCTGTCCTGGCCGGACCGCTCGCCGCCGCGATACCCGCCCGCGCCGCCGAGGCCCCCGCCTTCCTGCACGGCGTCGCCTCCGGCGATCCGCTCCCGGACGGCATCCTGCTGTGGACCCGGGTGACCCCGACCGCCGATGCGGTACCCGGTTCCGGGCTCGGCCCGGACGTCGAGGTCGGCTGGACGGTGGCGAGGGACAAGGCGTTCACGGCCGTCGTGGCCAAGGGTTCCGTCACCGCGACCGCCGCCTCCGACCACACCGTCAAGGCGGACGTGCGCGGCCTCGCCCCCGCGACCGACTACTGGTTCCGCTTCTCGGCCGGCGGCACCGACTCCCCGGCGGCGCGCACCCGCACCGCGCCGGCGGCCGACGCGGCCGTGGCCAACCTCCGCTTCGGCGTGGTCTCCTGCGCCAACTGGGAGGCCGGCTACTTCTCCTCGTACCGCCATCTCGCCGCCCGCGGCGACCTGGACGCCTGGCTGCACCTGGGCGACTACATCTACGAGTACGGCACCGGCGAGTACGGCACCCGCGACACCGTCGTACGGCAGCACGCGCCGACCCACGAGATCCTCACCCTGGCCGACTACCGGATCCGGCACGGCAAGTACAAGACCGACCCGGACCTCCAGGCCCTGCACGCGGTCGCCCCCGTGGTCGCGATCTGGGACGACCACGAGTTCGCCAACGACGCCTGGTCGGGCGGCGCCGAGAACCACACCGAGGGCGCCGAGGGCGCCTGGTCGGCCCGGCAGGCCGCCGCCAAGCAGGCCTACTTCGAGTGGATGCCGGTGCGCCCGGCACTCGCGGGCACCACCTACCGCCGGCTGCGCTTCGGCAAGCTCGCCGACCTCTCCCTGCTCGACCTGCGCTCCTTCCGCTCCCAGCAGGTCGCCGTGGGCAACGGCTCGGTCGACGACCCGGACCGTACGATCACCGGGCGCGCCCAACTCGACTGGCTGAAGGCCGGGTTGAAGTCCTCCGACACCACCTGGCGGCTGGTCGGGAACTCCGTGATGATCTCGCCGTTCGCGATCGGCTCGCTCTCCGCCGACCTGCTGAAGCCGCTCGCCGAACTGCTCGGTCTGCCGAAGGAGGGCCTCGCCCTCAACACCGACCAGTGGGACGGCTACACGGACGACCGCCGTGAACTCCTCGCCCACCTGCGCTCCAACGCCATCCGCAACACCGTCTTCCTGACCGGTGACATCCACATGGCATGGGCCAACGACGTGCCGGTGGACGCGGGCACCTACCCGCTCTCGGCCTCGGCGGCCACGGAGTTCGTCGTCACCTCGGTGACCTCCGACAACCTCGACGACCTCCTGAAGGTCCCCGAGGGCACGGTCACCGCGCTGGCCGCGCCGGTCATCCAGCTCGCCAACCGGCACGTCCACTGGGTCGACACCGACCGCCACGGCTACGGCGTCCTGGACATCACCGCCGACCGGGCACAGATGGACTACTACGTGCTGTCGGACAAAACCAAGGCGAACGCGACCTCGTCCTGGGCGCGTTCGTACCGCACGCGGAGCGGCACGCAGAAGGTCGAGCGGACCTACAGCCCCGTCTAGAGGCCTTCAGAGGGTGTCGAGGAAGCCGAGGGCCACCCGCCAGGTGGCCTCGGCGGCCTCCTCGTCGTAGTCCGGCAGGTCGGGGTCGGTGTAGAGGTGACCGGCCCCGGCGTATCTGTAGACCTCCACGTCGGCGCCGGTGCGGCCCATCTGGAGATACCAGGCGCTCAGCCAGTCGTCGGTCTCGAACGGGTCCGGCTCGGCCACGTGCAGCTGGACCGGCAGTTCGTCCGCGGTGGCGTTCGGCGCGATGTCCGAGGTGCCGTGCAGGAGCAGCAGGCCGCGGGCCCGCTCGTCGCCGAGGGCGAGGGTCTGCGCGATGGAGGCGCCGAGCGAGAAGCCGGCGTAGACAAGACCGCGCTCGGAGTAGGGCGCGGCGGCCAGGACGGCTCTCTTGAGCAGTTCGTCCTTGCCGATCTCCTCGTTGAAGGCCATGCCCTCCTCGACCGTGTCGAACGTGCGCCCCTCGAAGAGGTCCGGCGTCCACACCTCGTGCCCCGCCTCCCGCAGCCGGTCGGCGGCCTGGCGGACTGCGGGCCTCGGGCCGTAGGTCGAGTGAAAGAGCATGATGTTCATGAGGCCATGGTGCCAGCCGGGACCGACAACGCCCTCGCACGGGCCGGGGAGCGCCCGTACCCACTTCGCGGCCGAAGTCACATGTTCATGCCCCCGCCGGGCCGGTTAGGTTCGGGGTCATGGAGAACGTACTCCGCCCATTGATCGTGGTCGGCGGTTCGGTGCTGCTCACGCTGCTGATCGGCTGGGCCACCGACCGTCTGCTGCGCAAGGCCGACGAACGCCACAACGAGACCCCGCTGTGGGGTCTGCTCCGCCGTGGCCGCATCCCCTACATGCTCGTGCTGTGCGCGGCCATGCTGAGAGGGTCGTACGACCAGGTGCGGCCGCTGCGACGGCACGGTGCCGGCATCGGGCAGACGCTCACCCTGATCCTCATCGGGGCGACCGCCTGGCTGGTGATCCGGATCGCCGCCGCCGTCGTGGAGACGACGTACACCCGCTACGCGCGCGCCCACCACGACGCCGCCCGGGTCCGCCGGGTGCGCACCCAGGTGACGCTGATCATGCGGGTGGTCGCCGCGACCGTGGGCGTGGTGGCGGTGGCCGCGATGCTGCTGACGTTCCCCGCGATGCGCGCGGCCGGCGCCTCACTGCTGGCCTCGGCCGGAATCCTCGGCATCGTCGCCGGTGTGGCCGCCCAGTCCACGCTCAGCAACATGTTCGCCGGGCTCCAGATCGCCTTCGGTGACATGGTGCGCATAGGCGACACCGTGGTGGTGGACGGCGAGTGGGGCACCGTCGAGGAGATCACCCTGACCTTCCTGACGGTCCGCACCTGGGACGAGCGCCGGATCACCATGCCGGTGTCGTACTTCACCTCGAAGCCGTTCGAGAACTGGTCCCGCGGCACTCCCCAGATGACCGGCATCGTCTACTGGCACGTCGACCACACCGCCCCGGTGGACCTGATGCGCGAGCGGCTGCGGGACATCCTGCGCGAGTGCCCGGCCTGGGACGGCCGCGACTACGGCCTCGCCGTCACGGACACCACCCCGAACACCATGCAGGTACGCGCCCTGGTGACCGCCAAGGACGCCGACGACATCTGGACGGTCCGGGTCACGGTCCGCGAACAGATGATCCGCTGGCTCACCGACCACCACCCGTACGCCCTGCCGAGGGTCAACACGGCGGACGCGACACTGGCCCCGGGGTTCCGGCGCCTCAACGGCAACGAGAGGGACGGCGATTCGTCCCGCCACGCCCACGAGCCCCCGCGAACGGGCCGAGGCTAGGACGGTCCGTCGTGGCGCCGGTTGACTGCACCCCCTCAGGGGCGCGGGGAACTGCGCGAGCAACCACGACGGACCCACACCCGCCCACGACCGGTCAATGCCCCCTCTCCGCACCTCCATTGACCTGCACAACCTGAGAAGTCACATGCCCAGCCCCAACTGACGCCAGCCAATGAAGCGTGGCGGCCACATCCCCCGGCGTCCCGGCCCGCCCGGTAACCGTGTCACCGACAAGCCGCTCCCGCCGAGCGGGATCGATGGCCGCCCCGAAGAACTCCGTGTCCTCGACATACCCCGGCGCCACCACATTCACCGTGATCCCCCGAGGCCCCAACTCCCGCGCCAGATCATGCGCGTACGGATGCAATCCCGCCTTCGCCGCCCCGTACGCCCCACTCCCGGACCCCCGGTACGCGGCGATGGAGCTGACGAACAGCACCCGCCCACCCGGCGAGGCCAGCCGGTCCTTCACCCCCTCGGTGAGCAGCGCCGCGGTCAGCAGGTTGAGCCGGAAGTTCACGGTCCAGTGGTGCGCGACGGCAGCGAGCGCGTCCCCGCTCGTCACGCCGGGTTCGAGCTGCCCGTTCCCCCCGGCACCGTGGATCAGCACATCCACGGTCCCGAGCTCCCGCTCCACGAACCCGACGACCCCGCGCACCGCGTCGACGTCACCGAGATCGGCGGCGTACGTCAACGCCCCCGGCACCCCCGCCTTCTCCAGCACCCCGGCGCGCCGCCCGAGCAGCAGCACCCGGTCCCCTTCCGCGGCGAACACCTGCGCCGCCGCGAGCCCGATCCCCGTACCGCCACCACTGATCACCACATTGCGAGCCATACACGGACCCTAGGAAGACACCGCCCGCCGACTCACCCCGATTTACGTGATCTTCGCATCCCGGTCACCGCAGACTGCGAACGTCAAGGTGCCGCAACACCCGGTCCACGACCTCGGGATCGGCCCCCGGCTCGCTCCGCGCCGCCAGCACCTCGTGCCGTGCCGCGCTCAGCATCTCGCCCTGGATCCGCCGCATCCGCTTGAGCCGCCGCCGGGCCTCGCGCCGCTCCTCGTCCCCCATCTCGGGAGAGATCCGCACACCGATCTCGAACGCCCGCCGCTGCATCTGCTCGGACAGCTCCTCCGGCAGCTCCTCGACGCTCTCGATCTCCTTGAGCCGGTGCTTCGCGGCCTTCGCAGCCCGTACCGCCAGCGCCTTCTCGAACTCCTTCTCCCGCTCGGTGTCGGCCTGCACCCCCAGCCGCTTCACCAGCCACGGCAGGGTCAGCCCTTGGAGCACGAGCGTCGCCATGATGACCCCGAAGGCGATGAAGATGATCTCGTCCCGGTCGGGAAACCCGGCCCCGGACTCGGTCTCCAGCGGAATGGCCAGGGCCAGTGCCACGGACGCCACGCCCCGCATCCCGGCCCACCACATGATGACGGTCTCCCGCCACCCCACCGGGATCTCCTCGTCGTAGTCCCGCTTGGCGTGCATCCGTTTGGTGAGCCAGGTGGCCGGCAGCAGCCAGGCCAGCCGTACGAACACGACCACGGCCACGATCACCCCGGCCCAGCCGAGCATCTCGCCCCAGCGCCCGGACGCGGTCCTGATCGCGTTGTGCAGTTCCAGCCCGATCAGCCCGAAGGCCACACCGGTGACGAGCGTGTCGACGATGTCCCAGAAGGTGTGCCCGGCGAGCCGGGTCATCACGTCGTCGGCGTCGGTGCCGTGCTCGGCCAGGAACAGCGCGGTGGTCAGCACGGCGAGCACACCGGAGCCGTGCAGCTCCTCGGCGAGGACGTAGGAGGCGTACGGCACGAGGACCGTCAGCCCGATCTGGAGGGTCGCGTCGCCGAGCAGGTCCATCAGCTTGTTGGCGCCCCAGCCCAGCACGAGACCCACGGCGACGGCGACCACGGCGGAGAGCACCAGTTCGAAGACGGCCTCGCCCGGTGTGAACGATCCGCTCACCGCGGCGGCGACAGCCACGTGGTACAGCACGATCGCCGTCACGTCGTTGAAGAGCCCCTCGCCCTCCAGGATGGACACCAGCCTGCGGGGCAGCCCGAGTTGGCCCGCGACCGCGGTCGCGGCGACCGGGTCGGGCGGTGCGACGAGCGCGCCGAGCGCGACGGCGGCGGCGATCGGCAGCCCGGGCACGATCGCGTGGGCGACCGCGGCCACGCAGACGGTCGTGACGAAGACGAGGGCGACGGCCAGCAGGAAGATCGGCCGTTTGTTCGCCGTGAACTGGCGCCAGGAGGTGCGCCGGACGGCGGCGTAGAGCAGCGGCGGCAACAGGATGGGCAGGATCAGATCAGGCGGGATGTCGACGTTCGGCACGAAGTCCAGCACCGCGAGGACGATCCCGAGCAGGGTCATCAGCACGGGCGCCGGCAGCCCGAACCGTTCCCCCACCGGCACACTGATCAGAGCCCCCAGCAACAACACGAACAACAGGGCCAACTGATCCACGGTCAGAGCTCCGGGCACCTCGAGAAACCAACGGGTCCCTCAAGTCTGCCCCCTCAACCCCAGGACCCGCCGGACCGGCGGAACCGTCAGAGCACGCGCCGCATGGCCCGGTGCGCGATCCCCGCCTCCGGGTACTCCGGCCCGTACGCCACGTACCCCAGCCGCTCGTAGAACCCCAGCGCATGCGTCTGCGCGTGCAGATCCACCGCGGCCAGCCCATGCGCGCGTGCCGCGTCCTCGATGGCCCGCACCAGCGCCGCGCCCACCCCGAGCCCCCGGGCCGCCTGGGTCACCGCGAGCCGCCCCAGCGACCCCACCGACGCGTCCCGGCCGGTCTTCTCGGCCGCGGCCGCACCGAACAGCAGCCGCCCGGTCCCGAGCGGCACCCCGTCCTCCCGCACGGCCAGCACATGCAGCGCTACGGCGTCGTAGGCGTCGTACTCGATGTCCTCGGGCACGCCCTGCTCGCCGACGAAGACCTCCTTGCGCACCGCGAAGCAGGCCTCCTGGTCGGCGGGGTCCTCGGCGACCCGCACCGCGTACGCGCGCGTGCTCATCCGTAGGTCTCCTCGCGCACCAGGTCCAGCGCGTGCTGAAGGTCCTCGGGGTAGTCGCTCGCGAACTCCACCCACTCGCCGTCCCCGGGGTGCTCGAAGCCGAGCCGGACCGCGTGCAGCCACTGCCGGGTCAGCCGGAGCCGCTTGGCGAGCGTGGGGTCGGCGCCGTACGTCAGGTCGCCGACGCAGGGGTGCCGGTGAGCCGCCATGTGGACGCGGATCTGGTGGGTGCGCCCGGTCTCCAGCTTCACGTCGAGCAGGGAGGCCGCGCGGAACGCCTCGATGAGGTCGTAGTGCGTCACGGAGGGCTTGCCCTCCGCGGTGACCGCCCACTTGTAGTCGTGCTGGGGGTGCCGGCCGATGGGGGCGTCGATGGTACCGCTGGTGGGGTCCGGGTGCCCCTGGACGAGCGTGTGGTACCGCTTGTCGACGGTGCGCTCCTTGAACTGCCGCTTGAGCGAGGTGTAGGCGCGCTCCGACTTGGCCACGACCATCAGCCCCGAGGTGCCCACGTCGAGCCGGTGCACGATGCCCTGGCGCTCGGCGGCCCCGGAGGTCGAGATCCGGTACCCGGCGGCGGCGAGCCCGCCGATCACGGTGGTCCCGGTCCAGCCCGGCGACGGATGCGCGGCCACGCCGACCGGCTTGACGATCACGACCACGTCGTCGTCGTCATGCACGATCTCCATGCCCTCGACCGGCTCGGCGACGATCTGCACCGGCGCGGGCGCCTGCGGCATCTCGACCTCCAGCCAGGCCCCGCCGTGCACCCGCTCGGACTTCCCGACCACCGACCCGTCGACCGTGACCTTCCCCGAGGCGGCGAGCTCGGCCGCCTTGGTGCGGGAGAAGCCGAACATGCGGGAGATGGCGGCGTCGACGCGCTCGCCCTCCAGTCCGTCGGGCACGGGCAGGGTACGGATCTCGGGAATCGTGCTCACCCGTCGAGTATGCCGGACCGCCCGGATGCCCCCGACCGGCCCTGTGGAAAACCGCGCCCTGTGGAAAACCGGAGAGCCGGCGCTCAGTCCTTGTGGACGGTCCCGTCCGGGTCCAGCCCCTTGAAGGACAGCAGCACGATCAGGATGCCGCCGCACACGATCGCCGAGTCGGCGAGGTTGAAGACCGCGAAGTGCTTGGGCGCGATGAAGTCGACGACCGCGCCCTCGAACACGCCGGGCGAGCGGAAGAGCCGGTCGGTGAGGTTGCCGAGCGCGCCGCCGAGCAGCAGTCCGAGCGCGATCGCCCAGGGCAGGCTGTAGAGCTTGCGGGCGAGCCGGGCGATGACCACGATCACGGCGGCCGCGATCACCGTGAAGATCACGGTGAACGCCTCGCCGAAGCCGAAGGCCGCGCCCGCGTTGCGGATCGCCTCCAGCTTCAGCCAGTCCCCGATGATCTCGATCGGCTCGTGATGCTCCAGCTTGGCGACCACGATCATCTTGCTGATCAGGTCCAGGGCATACGCGAAAGCGGCGACCGTGAACAGCACGGCGACACGGCGCCTGCCCCGGGACCGCGCCGTCTGGTCCTGCTCCGGCCCGGCCCCCGCCGCCTCTGGGGTATCCGGCGTACCGATGATGCGCTCCGCCTCTGTCACGTGAGTCCCTCGACCTAGGTACCTGACTGAGGACGAGGGTACGACACGCCCACAAGCACCCTCAGTACCGGCGTTCCTGCTTCTGCTTGCACTCCACGCACAGGGTCGCGCGCGGGAAGGCCTGCATGCGTGCCTTGCCGATGGGATTGCCGCAGTTCTCGCACAGGCCGTAGGTGCCGGCGTCGAGGCGTCCGAGGGCGCGCTCGGTCTGGGTGAGCATCTCGCGCGCGTTGGCCGCGAGGGCCATCTCGCTCTCCCGCGTGATGTTCTTGGTGCCGGTGTCGGCCTGGTCGTCGCCCGCACCGTCGCCGGAGTCCCGCATGAGCCCGACCAGGGACTCCTCGGAGGTGTGGATCTCGGTGCGCAGCCGCAGCACCTCGGCCGTCAGCTCCGCGCGTGCCTCCTCGACCTCCTCGGGCGTCCAGGGATCCTCACCGGGGCGCACCGCGAGTTCGCCGGGCTCCACCGCGGAGACCCGCGCGTTGGGTACGGCGCTCTTGTCCGCCGTGGCCGTGCCAGGAGTCTTCTTCGCAACCACCGTCGTGGCTCCCGTCTTCTTCGCGGCCTCGGCCGCGCCCGCCTTCTTGGCCGTGCTCTTCCTGGCCGCCCGCTTCGTGGGGGTGCCCTTCCCGGAGGTGCCCTGCCCGGCATCCCCCTGCGGGACACCGGCCTCCGTGGCGACCGTCACCGCGCTCTTGGACGCGGCCGTACTCTTCGCGGCGGCCTTCTTGGCGACCGCCGTCTTCTTCCCGGCCGGAGCCTTCTCCCCGCCCCCGGCCTTCTCACTCCCCGAAGCCTTCTTCACGACCGCGGCCTTCTGGGCGACCGCGGCCTTCTTGCTGGTCGCGGCCTTCTTGGTGGCCGCAGCTTTCTTGGTGGCCTCAGCCTGTTTCGTGGCCGCAGCCTGTTTCGTGGCCGCAGCCTGTTTTGTGGCCGCAGCCTTCTTCGCGGTCGCAGCCTTCTTCGTGGTCGCAGCCTTCTTCGCAGCCGAGGTCTTCTTGGCGACCGAGGCCTTCTTCGCCGCAGGCGCCTTCTTGGTGACCGAAGCCTTGCCGACGCCCTTGGTGACCTCCGCCTCCCCACCGACCGGCGGCTCGGCCCCGGGTCTTTCAGCCGGGCCGCCCTCCTCCGCGGCACCATGCCGGCCGGTGCCCGCGCCTGTGCCGGTGCCGGTGGCCTTCCTGGCCGCACCCGCCCCCCGGCTCACCGCCTTCTTCGCGGCACTCTTCGCCCCGGCCCCGACCGTCTTCACCGCCTTGGCCGCCCGCTTGGCCGCACTCCCCTGGGCGCTCTTCTTCCCGTCGACGTCCTTGGCCGCACCGCCGGAGGCATCTGTGGACCGGCCCGACGCCGACTGCTGTACGGCGGTCTTCTTCGCCACCATGCCGCGGCCCCTTCACATATTGTGATCTTGCTCGCGAATCGTGCTGGGACGATAAATCGACTTGAGTCCCGCGGCAACGGGGCACGCCGCCCGATTCGCCCGCCCCCCGCGCGCGGGGCGGGAAGCATGCAAGCGTTGTGCCCAGCTCCCCGCCGGGTAATCCGCCTGACCGCCCGTCCCGGAATCCGAACAGCCGTGCCGCTCCATTCGGGTCATGCCACGCCCCGCGGAGGTCTCCGCGTCCGGCCCCGGAAATCCGGTCGGCCGCTGTCCCCGGGGCGCCGTACACTGGGCGGAGCGAAAAGCGTGGATGGGGACGAGTAGCGGCGTACGCAGCCCAGAGCGACCCGGGGACGGTGGAAGCCCGGGGGCGAGCGCGACGTGAAGATCACCCCGGAGCCGCCGGAAGAAACCCCCAGCGGGGGGCGTAGACCCGGCATCGCGACCCCAATGAGGGGGCTCACCGGCACACACCCCGTGCCGGCGGGCCAAGGAGGGTGGTACCGCGGGAGCGCGCCGAGACCGGCGTAGAGAACAAGGCTCTCGTCCCTCCGGACGGAAGGCAGCAAGTCCGCCGGAGGAAGCTCGCTGATGACAATGCCGACGTACCGCCAGGTGCCCGCCCAGGTCGACCTGCCCGCGCTCGAGCACGCGGTGCTCGACTTCTGGCGCGAGCAGAAGATCTTCGCCAAGACCCTGGAGCAGTCCGAGGGCCGCCCCGAGTGGGTGTTCTACGAGGGCCCGCCCACCGCCAACGGCATGCCGGGCGCCCACCACATCGAGGCCCGCGTCTTCAAGGACGTCTTCCCCCGCTTCCGCACCATGCGCGGCTACCACGTGGCCCGCAAGGCCGGCTGGGACTGCCACGGCCTGCCGGTGGAGCTCGCGGTGGAGAAGGAGCTCGGCTTCTCCGGCAAGCAGGACATCGAGAAGTACGGCATCGCCGAGTTCAACGCCAAGTGCCGCGAGTCGGTGACCCGCCACACCGACGCCTTCGAGGCGCTCACGACCCGCATGGGCTACTGGACCGACCTCCAGGACCCCTACCGCACGATGGACCCCGAGTACATCGAGTCGGTCTGGTGGTCGCTGAAGACGATCTTCGAGAAGGGCCTGCTGGTCCAGGACCACCGCGTCGCCCCCTGGTGTCCGCGCTGCGGCACCGGCCTCTCGGACCACGAGCTGGCGCAGGGCTACGAGACGGTCGTGGACCCGTCCGTGTACGTCCGTTTCCCGCTCACCTCCGGTCCGCTCGCCGGCGAGGCAGCGCTCCTGGTGTGGACGACGACCCCCTGGACCCTGGTGTCCAACACGGCGGTCGCCGCGCACCCGGAGGTCAGCTACGTCGTCGTGACCGACGGCGAGGAGAAGCTGGTCGTCGCCGAGCCGCTCGTCGCCAAGGCGCTCGGCGAGGGCTGGGAGACCACCGGCCAGTCCTTCACCGGCGCCGAAATGGAGCGCTGGACCTATCAACGTCCGTTCGAGCTGGTGGAGTTCCCGGAACCGGCACATTTCGTCGTCAACGCGGAGTACGTGACGACCGAGGACGGTACGGGCCTGGTCCACCAGTCCCCCGCCTTCGGTGAGGACGACCTCAAGGTCTGCCGCGCCTACGGCCTGCCCGTGGTGAACCCGGTCCGCCCGGACGGCACCTTCGAGGAGGACGTCCCCCTCGTGGGCGGCGTCTTCTTCAAGAAGGCGGACGAGAAGCTCACCGAGGACCTCCAGCAGCGCGGCCTCCTCTTCCGGCACATCCCGTACGAGCACAGCTACCCGCACTGCTGGCGCTGCCACACCGCGCTCCTCTACTACGCGCAGCCGTCCTGGTACATCCGCACCACGGCCATCAAGGACCGCCTCCTCCAGGAGAACGAGAACACCAACTGGTTCCCGGAGACGGTCAAGCACGGCCGCTACGGGGACTGGCTCCAGAACAACATCGACTGGGCGCTGTCCCGCAACCGCTACTGGGGCACCCCGCTGCCGATCTGGCGCTGCGAGGACAACCACCTCACGGTCGTCGGCTCCCGCGCGGAGCTCACCGAGCTGAGCGGCACGGACCACTCCGGCCTCGACCCGCACCGCCCGTACATCGACGAGGTCACCTTCGCGTGCCCGCAGTGCCGGAAGACGGCCACGCGCGTGCCGGAGGTCATCGACGCCTGGTACGACTCGGGTTCGATGCCGTTCGCGCAGTGGGGCTACCCGTACAAGAACAAGGAGCTGTTCGAGTCCCGCTACCCGGCGCAGTTCATCTCCGAGGCCATCGACCAGACGCGCGGCTGGTTCTACACACTGATGGCCGTCGGCACCCTGGTCTTCGACAAGTCGTCGTACGAGAACGTCGTCTGCCTCGGCCACATCCTCGCCGAGGACGGCCGCAAGATGTCCAAGCACCTGGGCAACACCCTGGAGCCGATCCCGCTGATGGACCGGCACGGCGCGGACGCGGTGCGCTGGTTCATGGCGGCCGGCGGCTCCCCGTGGGCGGCCCGCCGGGTGGGCCACGGCACCATCCAGGAGGTCGTCCGCAAGACGCTCCTGACGTACTGGAACACGGTCGCCTTCCAGGCCCTGTACGCCCGTACGTCGAACTGGGCGCCCTCCGCGGCGGACCCGGCCCCGGCCGACCGCCCGGTCCTGGACCGCTGGCTGCTGTCCGAACTGCACGCCCTGACCGACCAGGTGACCCAGTCCCTGGAGTCCTACGACACCCAGCGCGCCGGCAAGCTCCTGTCGGCGTTCGTCGACGACCTGTCCAACTGGTACGTACGACGGTCCCGGCGCCGCTTCTGGCAGGGCGACAAGGCCGCGCTGCGCACCCTGCACGAGGTCGTCGAGACGGTCACCAAGCTGATGGCCCCGCTGACCCCGTTCATCACCGAGCGGGTCTGGCAGGACCTGGTGGTGCCGGTCACCCCGGGCGCCCCGGAGTCGGTGCACCTGACCTCCTGGCCGGAGGCGGACCTGTCCGCCATCGACCCCGAGCTGTCGCGGCAGATGGTCCTGGTCCGCCGGCTCGTCGAGCTGGGCCGGGCCACGCGCGCGGAGTCGGGGGTGAAGACCCGCCAGCCGCTGTCCCGGGCGCTGATCGCGGCGACCGGTTTCGACGCCCTCGACCGTGAACTGCACGCGCAGATCACGGAGGAGCTGAACGTGAGCTCGCTCGCGTCCCTCTCCGAGGTCGGCGGCAGCCTGGTCGACACCACCGCGAAGGCCAACTTCCGCGCTCTCGGCAAGCGGTTCGGCAAGCGCGTCCAGGACGTGGCCAAGGCTGTCGCGAACGCCGACGCGGCCGCGCTCTCCCTCGCCCTGCGCGAGGGCACGGCGTCGGTCGAGGTCGACGGCGAGACGATCACGCTCGCTTCCGACGAGGTGATCATCACGGAGACCCCGCGCGAGGGCTGGTCGGTCGCCTCCGACTCCGGTGCCACCGTCGCCCTGGACCTGGAGATCACCGAGGAGCTCCGCCAGGCGGGCCTGGCCCGTGATGCGATCCGGTTGATCCAGGAGGCCCGCAAGAACAGCGGCCTCGACGTGGCCGACCGCATCGCGCTGCGCTGGACGTCCACCGACCCGGCCGTGATCGCGGCTCTCACCGAGCACGCGGGGCTGATCTCCGACGAGGTCCTGGCGACGGACTTCGCGCAGGGAGAGGCGGACGGCTCCTACGGCGAGGCGTTCACCGACGAAGGCCTGTCCCTGACGTTCCGCCTGCGCAAGGCGTAAGCCCGAGCACGAAGGCCCGGCCCCCCGAGCGGGGGGGCCGGGCCTTCTGCATGCCGGGCCTTCCGCATGCCGGGCCTCCCGCACGCCGGAACACCGTGATCAACACGCGTAAAAGGGCGAGACCCCGGATCAAATCCGGGG
>NZ_JBHUXV010000131.1:0-24259 GCF_042669125.1 Streptomyces sp. NPDC057253
GTCGAGTCGTACGACCCGGACCGCGCCCGCCGGCACCGCGAGGCGGCCCGCGGCGCGCTCGCCGGTCAGCAGCTCGGTGCCCGCCGTGTCCAGGGGCACCTTGGCCTCCGTCGCCGTGTGGTTGACCACGAACACGTAGGAACCGGAGTCCCCCTCACGGCGGACGACCTCGACGTCGTGGGGCAGGTCGGCGCGCGCGGGCAGCCGGGCGTCCTCGGCGGCCCAGCCGAGCAGCGCGTCGAGGCCCTGGGCGGTCAGGCGGGTCGAGACGTACCAGGCGGTGCCCCGGCCGTGGCGGTGCCGGGTGACGGCGGGGTGGCCCGCGGTCAGGCCGTCGGCGTACGTCCACACGGTCTCGGCGCCGCGCGGCACCACGAACTCGGTCCACACGTCCCCGGTGAGCTCGGAGCCGTCGGGGCCGGTGACCCGGACCAGCTGCCCCGGGAGCAGCGGCGAGAACTCCTCGACGGTGAGACCGAGGACGTCGCGCAGCGCGCCCGGGTAGGCGCCCTCGTGGACGGCGTCGTGCTCGTCGACGATGCCGGAGAAGTACGACACGACGAGGGTGCCGCCGTTCTCGACGTACTGCCGGAGGTTGTCCCCGGCTGCCTGCGTCATCAGGTACAGCGCCGGTACGACGACAAGGGGATAGGCCGACAAGTCGGCTTCCGGGTGGGCGAAGTCGACCGTGAGGTGGCGGTCGTAGAGGACCTCGTAGAAGGCGTCGGCGCGCTCGCGGGCATCATGGTCCTCGCTGGGCCGCCAGTCGAGGTTCTGCGCCCACCAGGAGTGCCAGTCCCACAGGACGGCCACGTCGGCCCGGGTGCGAGTGCCGCGGATGGTGCTCAAGGAGTCGAGGGCGGCGCCCAGTTCGACCACCTCGCGCCACACGCGCGTGTCGGTGCCGCCGTGCGGGACCATCGACGAGTGGAACTTCTCGGCGCCGCGCCGGGACTGGCGCCACTGGAAGAACATGGCGCCCTCGGAGCCTCGGGCCACGTGCGCGAGGGAGTTGCGGGCCATCTGTCCGGGCGCCTTGGCGGGGTTGCGGGGCTGCCAGTTGATGCCGGAGGTGGAGTGCTCCAGCAGGATCCAGGGGGCGCCGCCGGCGACCGAGCGGGTCAGGTCCGCCGCCATCGCGAGGTTGACGTGGGTGCGGCGGCCGTCGGTGATGAGGTAGTGGTCGTTGGTGACGATGTCGACCTCGCCGCCCCAGGCCCAGTAGTCGACGGAGTCGCACTGGCTGAGCGCGGTCATGAAGTTGGTGGTGACCGGGACGCCCGGGGAGAGCCGGTGCAGGATGTCCCGCTCCATGCGGAAGTTCTCGCGCATGGTCGCGTCGGCGAACCGCTTGTAGTCCAGCGCCTGGCCGGGGTTGCCGACGGTGGCGGCGGTGCGGGGCGGGTCGATCTGCTCGACGCTCGTGTAGTGCTGGCCCCAGAAGGCGGTGCCCCAGGCCTCGTTGACGCCGTCGACGCCGCCGTACGTCGCCTGGAGCCAGCGGCGGAAGTGGGCCGCGCAGGAGTCGCAGTAGCAGGCGGAGACGGGGACGCCGTACTCGTTGTGCACGTGCCACATCGCGAGGGCCGGGTGGTCGCCGTAGCGCTCGGCGAGCCGGGTGGTGATGTCGGCGGCGGCCGCGCGGTAGGCGCTGTTGCTGTGGCAGATGGCGCCGCGGGAGCCGAAGGCGAGGCGGGTGCCGTCGGCCGTGACGGGCAGCGCGTCCGGGTGGGCGCGGTAGAACCACGCGGGCGGGACGACCGTGGGGGTGCCGAGGTCGACGCGGATGCCGTTCTCGTGGAGCAGGTCGAGGACCCGGTCCAGCCAGCCGAAGTCGTGGACGCCCGGTTCCGGTTCCAGCAGCGCCCAGGAGAAGATGCCGACGCTGACCATGGTGACCCCGGCCTCGCGCATCAGCCGGACGTCCTCGTCCCAGACGCTCTCGGGCCACTGCTCCGGGTTGTAGTCCCCGCCGAAGGCAAGCCTGGTGAGGCCCCTGGGGGTGGTCTCCGGCATGGGTCTCTCCCGAGTCAGATGGTTGGGAACGTGCACACACGGCTCAAGGAGCGTGCGGCCCAAGATAACCGTACAGTGGCAACCCTTGCCAAGTGCCTTACCGTGAGCATTCCTGTGCACGATCCCAGCTCGCTCGGATCCCGCTCGTGACGTCCCGCCGTACGAGCGCCCCCGTGCCGCTGTCACGGGGCTTAGAGTCGTGACCATGAACAATGCGGGGGGCCGGCGCAGACCGCCGACGATCCACGACGTGGCGCGCGAGGCCGGGGTCTCGCGCGGCACCGTCTCGCGTGTGCTCAACGGCGGGCACTACGTCTCCCCCGCCGCGCAGGAGGCGGTCAACTCCGCCATCCGCAAGACGGGTTACGTCGTCAACCGGCACGCCCGTTCCCTGATCACCGGACGCTCCGACTCGGTCGGCTTCCTGCTCACCGAGCCCCAGGAGCGGTTCTTCGAGGACCCCAACTTCAACGTCCTGCTGCGCGGCTGCACCCAGGCGCTGGCCGCGCACGACATTCCGCTGCTGCTGATGCTGGCGGGCACCGAGGACGAGCGGCGCCGGATCAAGCGGTTCATCACGGCGGGCCATCTCGACGGCGTCCTCCTGGTGACCAGCCACTCCGCCGATCCCGTGGCCGAGGAGCTGCACAAGGCGGGCGTGCCCGTCGTCCAGTGCGGCAAGCCGATGAGGTCCGGCTCCAAGGTGAGCTATGTGGCCGCGGACGACCGGGACGGCGCCCGTGACATGGTGCGCCATCTGCTGTCGCGGGGCCGCCGCCGTATCGGCATCGTGACGGGCCCGCCGGACTCGCCGGGCGGAGTCGACCGGCTCGCCGGGTACAAGGAGGTGCTCACGGAGGCGGGCGTCGGGATCGACGAGCGGCTCGTGACCTCCGGCGACTACAGCCGGGGCAGCGGGGAGGCGGCCACGGAGCTGCTGCTGAGCCAGGCACCGGACATGGACGCCGTGTTCGTCGCCTCCGACCTCATGGCCCTGGGCGCCCTGACCGCACTGCGCCGCGCGGGCCGCCGGGTCCCCGAGGACGTCTCGGTGGGCGGCTTCGACGACTCCATCGCGGCGACGGAGGCGACGCCCGCGCTCACCACGATCCGCCAGCCCTACGACCGGATCAGCGCGGAGATGGTCCGCGTACTGCTGGCCCAGCTGGGGGGCGAGGACCCGGCGGCGGTGATTCTGCCGACGGAGCTGGTGCGGCGGGACTCGACGTGATGCCTGCGGCGGCTGCGGCGGGGCGGTGCCGAGCGGCCTCGTGACCAGGTCGGAGGACGGCAGGCGGGCGCGGTGGTTCGGGCGTGCTTCGGGGAGGGGGGCTGGTGAGCGCCGTCAGGGCGGCAGCGGGGTGCTGGGGCGCTGAGGGCGAGATCGCCGCGGCGTAGGGGTGGTGCGCGCGGGGTCGGGGCAGAGCATCACGCGCGCGGGGCCGGCGTAGAGGATCAGCGGTGAGGGCGGAGCACGGCGTCCCGGCGCAGGCGCGGACGACGGCAGCGGCAGTCGGCCAGGTGGTGAGGCGCCCGGTTCGTCCCTACTCCGTCCGGCCGAATGCGCCCCGGGTGGGGTGCACGAGAGTTCGGCCCGGTGTCCGTTCCTTCTGAGGGCGGCGGCCGGTCAGGATCGGAGAAGCGGTACTCCCCTTCTCCGGCCTAGCGTGAGAGCACCGACGGAGAACGTCGGGGACACCTCACGAAGCTCACCGAGGAGCACACCATGACCGCGGGACTCAAGACGATCATCTACCCCGTCAAGGACCTCGCCGCCGCGAAGGCCCTGTTCAGCGCGCTGCTGGGGGTGGAGCCCTACGCGGACGAGCCGTACTACGTCGGCTTCAAGGACGCGGGACAGGACGTCGGCCTCGACCCGAACGGCCACGCCCGGGGCATGACCGGGCCGGTCCCCTACTGGCACGTGGAGGACATCCGGGCGACGCTCGCGGCGCTGGTGGCGGCCGGGGCGGAGACCCTCCAGGACGTCCAGGACGTCGGTGGCGGCAAGCTGATCGCCTTCGTCAAGGACGCGGACGGCAACCTGGTGGGGATCACGCAGGATCCGCAGGCCTGAGCCTCCTTGCGTATGCACTAGTTGCACACTCAATGAATGGCCGGACCGGTGTTACCGTTCACTTATGGCGCTGAACACGGTCGGGACCGGTCTTCAGGAGCGGTGGCGGGACATCCTGTCGGTGCACGCGCGCACGATCTGCGAGATCGACCGCGCGCTGCACCCGCACGGGCTGGGCGCGAGCGATTTCGAGGTGCTCGACATCCTCGCCACCGAGTCGCCCCGGGAGGGCGACCAGTGCCGCGTCCAGAACCTCGTCGGCCGGGTCCATCTGAGCCAGAGCGCGCTGTCCCGGTTGATCGGCCGCCTGGAGAAGGACGGCCTCGTGGAGCGGTCGGTGTGCGTGGAGGACCGCCGGGGCGTATGGGTGTCCCTCACCCGCAAGGGCCGCGACCTGCACGCACAGGTCCTCCCGCTGCAACGCGAGGTGCTGTCGCGGACGCTGGACGGCTAGCGGGTCGACGCGACGGGCCCCTCCCGCGCGCGGTGTCCCAGCGTGAGGGAGTCGCCGCGCGAGGCCGACCCGACCAGGGCCCTTTCTGAGAAGTGTGTTCCGGACCCCGCGAGGCCGACAGGATCCACCGGACGAGCCCCAGTCCCGTCTCAGTGCGGGGCCAGGACGCAGAGCTCGTGGTCTTCCGGGTCCGACAGGCATGTCCAGGGGACGTCGCCCTGGCCGAGGTCCAGGTCGGTGGCGCCGAGGGCGCGCAGCCGGGCCACCTCCGCCGCCTTGTCGTCGGCGGGGTACGGCAGCAGGTCGAGGTGGACGCGGTCCGGCACGGTCCTGCCGTCGGACGAGCGCAGGAACTCGAGATACGGGCCGACGCCTCTCGCTGAGCGCAGCACCGCCTGGTCGTCGGTCACCTCGTGCAGGGTCCAGTCCAGGGCCTCGCCCCAGAACCTCGCCATGGCCCGCGGATCCACGCAGTCGACCACCACCGCGGCGATCGGCCCGGTGTCCCGGTAGACCTCCCGGGGCTCCAGCACGCAGAACTCGTTTCCCTCGGGGTCCGCGAGCACCGTCCACGGCACCTCGCCCTGGCCCACATCGGCGGGTGTCGCACCGAGAGCCTTCAGACGCGTCACCAACTCCGCCTGGTGGGCCGGGGATTCGGTGGCCAGATCGAGGTGCGTCCGGTTCTTCGTCGGTGACTTGGGCTCCGGGACGGGGACCACGTCGATGCCGACGGCGACCGGGTCCGGCCAGACGAGGTCTTCGGCGGGACCCACATAGGTGGTGGCCCCGGGACTGTGGGCCGTCCAGCCGAGCGCCCGCGCCCAGAACCGGCCGACCGCCGCAGCGTCGACGGCTTTGATGTTCACCTGGACCGGTCGCAGCGCCATGCCGACGATCCTATGCGGCCTGTCCGGCCCGGCATGAGCGGTCGCCCTGGGGGTCATGCTGAACAGCAGACGCCGAGCGGGGAAGGGGCTGACGACGCCGTGGCCGTGGAAGAGGGGCGCGCCACCGAGTTCCACAGCTACGCGACGACCTCCCTGGAGGAGGCGCACGACGCGATCGCGGCCCACTACTACGACCTGCGGCTCGAACTGGCCGGACGGACCTCGCAGTTCGCCACCCGGCTCCACGTCGTCGAACTCGGCGCGCTCACCGTGGGAGACGTGCGTTTCGGCACCGAGATGCGGATGAGCTTCGGCGAACCGGGCGTGTACCACGTGGCCGTGCCGTTCAGCGGCTGCTTCAGCGTCCAGGAGGGGCGCGGTGCGGTGGAGTTCTCCACTCCGGGGCGGGCCCTGGTCTTCGATCCGGGGCGGGACATCCGGGTCGACACCTGGTCCGCCGACTGCCAGGCCCTCACCGTGAAGATCGACAAGGCAGCCCTGCTACGGCAGTTGGAGGTGCTGCTCGGTCACTCCGTACGCCGTCCGCCGCGCTTCGGGCCGTACCTGGACGTCTCCCGGGGGCCTGGGCTGAGCTGGATGCGGCTCGCGATGTGGAACCTGCTGGAGCGGGACGTGGCGTGCGGGTTGCTGACCCGTCCCATGATCCGCGGCCGTCTCGAACAGACGCTCCTGGAGGGCATGCTGCTCGCCGCGGACCACACCTTCCGCGAGGCGCTGGAGGCCCCTCCCCCGCCGATGCGCCCGGCCTCGGTCAAGCGGGTCATGGACGCCGTACAGGACCTGCCCGCCGAGCCGTACGACGCGAACCGGCTCGCGGCCATCGGTCAGGTCAGTCTGCGCACCCTGCAGGAAGCTTTCCGTAGACATGTCGGCATGTCGCCGATGGCCTACGTCCACGAGGTGCGGCTCCAGCGGGTGCACCGGCAGCTGCGTGCGGCGGCGCCGGGAACCACGACCGTGACGGACGTGGCCCACGCGTGGGGGTTCGTGCATCTGGGCCGTTTCGCGCGCCGGTACCGGCAGCGCTTCGGGGAGTCGCCCTCGCAGACCCTGCGCGCCGTGTGAGCCGTCGCGTCCGCCGATCCGCCGCGCATTGCGGACATGCACCACGCATTCCGGAGCGACGGCCTCTCGGATCGGTCCTATGGTCGGGTCACGGCGATCGCAGAGCGCACCGGGGATGAGCAGGGTCGGCGCCGCTCATCCTCTGTTCCGCAGGCGAGAACCGGGGTGCGGCGGCGGGAGCAGGTCCGCACCCCTCTGCGGGCCCGGCCGCTCCCCCTCCGTCGCACGTGGTGGCCGGGCCCCACCGCGCGATCAGCCCTGGGGCCGGGCCAGCAGCGTGCGCACGCCCTCGGACGTCAGCGTCAGCGGATGCGTGGAGCTGGCGTCGATCGAGAGCGACAGGTCGCCGTCGGGCCACTGCGCGGCGAGCGCGCCGAGCGGCACCAGACGGTAGCGGGAGACGAACGGCAGCAGCTCGGCCATCTCCGTCTCGGAGGTGAACACGGGCACGACGGGAGCGCCGTCCTCCTGTTCCAGCACGGGCAGCGCCACCGTGGTGTCCTCGTCGGCGGCGTCGTCGGGCACCGGAATGAGCACCTCGCTGGTCGCGAGCGTGTCCAGCGCCGTCGTGTCCTCGGTGTTCTGCGTCAGCGCGTCCAGCGCCCGCTGGGCCGGTGTTGCGGTGTGGTCGTTGGCGGGTGTGTCCATGGCAGATCCCCTGGTAGCGGCGGTCGTGCGGCCCGCCCGCAGGCATGATCGCCCAGGGCGCGGTCCTGCTCGCGTACCCGAGCGCGCCAAGAGCATGCGTGCGAGGCGTCCGGGATTCGGGGCGATGTGCTCCGAGGGCGGACCGAACCGGGTGTCTCCGGGGCCACGAAGTACTTGTCCGGCTGCCGCGGGCTCAGCTGTCACGGCATGCCGATGACGGCGAGCGTCCCGTCGTCATACGGCGTCCTCCTGGGCGCGGATCCGGCCGCGGCCGAGGGCCAGGGTGCCGAGGAAGCCGACCGCGAGCGCGGCCAGCACGCCGAGGTTGGCGTACGCCCACGCTCCGGACCTGCCGCCCAGGCCGAGGGGGCCGAGGAGATAGCCCTGCCAGTCCAGCCAGCCGGCGGCCGAGTTGGTGACCAGGCCCCAGCCGAGGGCGGTGGCGAGGACGGTGAGGATCAGCGGGGTGGGCGGTACGTCGCCGTAGCGGCCGCCCGGGCGGTAGAGGTCGGCCTCGTCGTAGTCGCGGCGGCGCAGTGCCAGGTCGGCGAGCATGATGCCGCACCAGGCGGCGATGGGGACGCCGAGGGTGGTGAGGAAGCCCATGAACTGGCCGAGGAAGTCGTCGGCGAAGAACACGATGTAGACGGCGCCGGCGATCATCAGGATGCCGTCGACGAGCGCGGCCAGCGGGCGCGGGATCCTGAGGCCCGCGGACAGCAGGGCGAGGCCGGAGGAGTAGATGTCGAGGACGGCACCGCCGACCAGGCCGAGGACCGCGACGACGGCGAAGGGCACCAGGAACCAGGTGGGCAGGATGGTGGTCAGGGCGCCGATCGGGTCGGCGGCGACGGCTTCGCTGAGCTGGGTGGAGGAGCCGGCCAGCAGCAGTCCGAAGACCAGCAGGAGCAGGGGGGCCACGGAGGCGCCGAAGGTGGTCCAGCCGATCACGCCCCGGCTCGACGAGGTGCGGGGCAGATAGCGGGAGTAGTCGGCGGCGGCGTTGACCCAGCCGAGGCCGAAGCCGGTCATCATGAAGACCAGCGCGCCGATGAACTCCTGCGCGGAGCCCGCCGGGAGGGCGCTGACGGTGCTCCAGTGGATGTGGTCGGCCACGAGACCGACGTAGACGACGGTCAGTACCCCCGTGACCACGGTGATGACGGTCTGGAGCCGCATGATGAGGTCGAAGCCCATCACCCCGCCGACCACGGTGAGCCCGGCCACCACGATCAGCGCGATCACCTGGGTGCCGGTGCCGCCGCCCCAGCCCAGCCGCCCGAAGACGGTCGCCGTGGCGAGGGTGGCCAGCGCGCACAGCACGGTCTCCCAGCCGACGGTGAGCACCCAGGAGACGGCCGACGGCAGCCGGTTGCCGCGCACTCCGTAGGCGGCACGGCTGAGCACCATCGTCGGGGCGGAGCCTCGCTTGCCGGCGACGGCGACGAAGCCGCACAGCAGGAACGAGAAGACGATCCCGATCACTCCGGCGATCAGCGCCTGCCAGAAGGAGATCCCGAAGCCGAGCGCGAAGGCGCCGTAGCTGAGGCCCAGGACGGACACGTTGGCGCCGAACCACGGCCAGAACAGGGTGCGCGGGGTGCCCTTGCGTTCGGTGTCGCCGATCACGTCCAGCCCGTGCGTCTCCACCTGGAGCTGCCGGGCGGTGGATCTGTTGCCGTGGGGACCCGAGGACTCTGTCATCGTCGACCGCCTGTTCAGATGTGTTGGGGCGACGGTAGGCAGGGCCGTGCCGGGCGTCAATCATGAGTAGCTTTCGCCGGGGTGGGGACTTGATGCGCAGGCCGAGTGCGGCGGCGTGCCCATGGGAGCCGGCCCGGCCAGGCTTCTCCGGTTCAGCCACGAGCCGGGGAGGCCGTGCTCAGGTCAGGGCAGGACGCCCTTCTCGCAGACCTGGCGGGCGACCTCACGGAGCTTGACGTTGTTCTCCTGCGAATAGCGTCGCAGCACGTCGAAGGCCTGTTCCTCGGTGAGGTGGTGGCTGCCCATGAGGATGCCCATCGCCTCGCCGATCACATGGCGGGTGGTGACGGCCTGCTCCATCTGGGCGTGGGTGCGGGCGGCGGACAGGGCGACCGCCGCATGCGAGGCGAGCAGCCAGCCGGCCAGCTCGCTGGCCTCGGTGAACGCGCCCGGCTCCCGTGAATAGAGGTTCAGGGCGCCCAGGTCGTCGTCGTCCGTGAACAGCAGGAAACCCATCATGCTGCCCACGCCGAGCGCATGGGCCCGCGGAGCGAAGACCGGCCATCGCTCGCTCTCGGCGGTGAGGTCGGCGATCCGGAAGGTCCGGTCGCCCTGTGCGGTGCGGGCCGCGTCGAAGCAGGGCCCCTCCGCCAGCCGCTCCTGGAGTCGGTCGCTGTCGATGACCAGCTGGTCCGTGGCGGCGAGGGTCTCCACCTTCCGGTCGTGGAGCACGAGGATGCCGGCGGATGTGCAGCCCTCCACGAGTTCCGTGGCCGTGGCGCTGATCCGGCTCAGTGTGCCGGCCACCGAATCCTGCGCCAGAAGATCCCGGGCCATCGCCGCCATCTGCTGGGCGAACCGACTCCACTCCAAGACGTCCTCACTCCCTCCGACAGAGGACCACCTACCCGCGCTTCCGCGATCCTCACAGCCGCGGGGTGCGCCGACCTGCCGCGAACCGGTACCCACGGCGACCTGGCCGAACCTTCGCCCCGTTGGCGGTCCGCCATCCGGTGACGGCGAGGGCGAGGCCGCCGGGGCGATCGGGCGGTCGGTCGTCCAGCAGTCCGGACGTCCAGGCGTCCAGGCGTCCAGGCGTCCAGGCGTCCAGGCGGACGGTCAGTCGTCCAGTCGGACCGGCATCAGCATCGAGAAGGTCTCCTCGTCGTCGGGGCGACGGATCGTGATCGGTGCCGTGGGGGTGACGAGTTCCAGGGCCAGTCGGTCGTGGGATCCGGCGGCCAGGGCGTCGATCGCGTCCAGCAGGAAGTCACGGTTGACCGCCACGCGGTCCGGGTCGCCGTCGGCGTCGGCGTGGAGGGTCACCGTGCCGTCCTCCTGCGCCTTGAGCACGCTGAGGGTCTGTGCCCCGTCATCGCCGGTGCGCACCGGCCCGGTCTCCAGGGCCCGCCGGAACGCGGCCGGCTCGACGAGGACGCGGCGTCCGGCGGTCCGGGGCGTCAGGCGCCGGTAGTCGGGGAAGTCGTGGTCGAGGCGCGGGCCCGCCGCCTGCCGGGCGCCGGCCTCCAGCGTCACCCGGTCGCCGTCGACGGACAGCTCCACCGCGGCCTCGCCGTCCAGCAGCGCCCGCATCGCGTCGGCGAGCGGGGTGGGCACGATGAGCTGCACCCGGCCTCCCTCGTGCCCGGCGACAGCGGCCCGCGCGATCGCCATGCGGTACCGGTCGGTGGCCACGACATGGAGGTTCTCGCCCTCGATGTCGAACAGGATCCCGGCGAGCATCGGCAGCTCCCGGTCGGTGCTCACGGCGAAACGGACGGTGTCCAACGCGGCCGCCAGTTCGGGGGCGGCGAGGGACAGCCGGACGGCGACGGTCTGGAGCGAGGTCATGACGTTCTCCCGGTGATCGAGAAGGGCACGGAGCGCGGAGAACTCCTCGCGGGCGTCGGACAGTCCCTGTTCGAGACGGCCCAGGTGCGCCTCCAGCAGCCTGCGGACCAGCTCGGTGTCGGCGCCGGACCATCCGGCCAGTACCAGCCGGATGTCCGCCAGCGGCATCCCGGCCCGGCGCAGACGCGCCAGCAGCCGGGCCTCGTCCAGCTGGGAGGGCTCGTACCAGCGGTATCCGCTGACGGGATCCACCCAGGCCGGCACCAGCACCCCGGCACGGTCGTAGGACCGCAGGGCACTCACCCCCAGCCCGCTGTCCCGAGCCGTCTCACCGATGCTGCGCATGTCGTTCTCCACACCCCGGACTCTGGGCCCTGCACCAGGTCGAGGGTCAAATGGTGGCGGCCCGCTCCATGGCGTGGTCCAGATGGGTGATGACGGCCGGTACGTCGTCGCTCTCGGTCCTCCGGATCAGCTCCAGGGCCGGTCGGACGAGACCGCTCGGCCGGGCCGTCAACCGGGCGAGGACGGCTGCCCGGACATCGAGCCGCTCCATGGTGACCTCGCGTTCCCTGTCGCTCTGGCCGGCCAGCAGGACGGCGTTGTACCAGGCCTCCTCGCGGGACTGGCGGATGCTGAAGTCGAGGATCCGCTCGTCGGTCCGGCCGCCCACCTTGTCGAGCAGCGACATGAACGGCGACAGCGCGTCGATGGAGTCCTGCACCGCCAGGACCACCCGCCCGAGGATGTCGTTGATCAGCAGGAAGTCGCCCCGCAGCGCCTGGATGCCTGGGCCCGGGGCGGTGCGCGCGGCGGCGACGGCCAGGTCGAGGTTGATGTGGGCGTTCACCCCGAGCAGCAGGTGCTGCACGATGACGGTGTCGGCGTCGTCGAGCAGCCCGAACGCCTCGCGCCAGCAGCGCGGTCCGCTCCGGTCACGGAGCCAGGCGTCGTGCGCCTCGAAGTAGCGGTTGCCGAAGTGCGTGTCGAAACGGTCCATCCGGGGGCCGTCGTCGAACAGCCCGGCGTGGATGGCGGTGCGCACCTCCACGGTCACCTGCCGGTACAGCGCCGCGAAGTATCCGATCCGGTCACCGGAACGCGTGGCCTCCCGCACGATCCCGGCAAGCCCGTCCACGACATCGTCGATGTTCTGTGCCACCATGCCCAACTCCCCTCCACCGGACCCACGTTGGGCCCACAAGGCCGATCACAGCCTCGTTGTACCACCGCCCGCCGGAAGGAGATCCGACTGTGCGGGATGGACGTCAGGGGTCGAGGTGATCGGGGATCGGACAGGATCCGCCGCTCAACGCCGCTTGATGCCAGGCTCCGCCGCGGGAGCGAGGGTCGGTTCGGTGACGGGGGCGTCGGCGAGGGCCTGGTCGACGGCGGTCAGCAGGTCCTCGGGCAGTTCGACTCCCGACGCCGCCGCGTTGGCGTGGACCTGCTCGGGCCGGGACGCGCCGGTGATCGCGGAGGCGACCTCCCTGCGGCGCAGGACCCAGGCGAGCGCGAGGGTGGGCATGCTCAGGCCGGCCTCCTCGGCGAGCGGGACGAGGCGCTGGACCGCTTCGAGAGTGGCGTCGCTGTAGACGAGGTCCTGGGAGACCGCCATGTCCGCGGAGGCGAACCGGCTGCCCTCCGGCACCGGCTGCCCGGGCTTGTACTTGCCGGTGAGAACCCCTTGGGCGAGCGGGGACCAGACGATCTGGGAGATGTCATGGGCGGCGCAGAGGTCGAACAGCTCGGCCTCGGGCGCCTGCCACAGCATGGAGTACTGCGGCTGGGAGGAGACGAACAGCTCGGGCCCCGCGAGATCGATCGCCGCCTGGATCTGCTCGGGGGTCCACTCGCTGAAGCCGATGTAGCGGGCCTTGCCCTGCGCGACCACCTTCTGGAACGCCTCGATCGTGTCCTCGATCGGTACGGCGGTGTCGAAGCGGTGGGCCTGGTACAGGTCGACGTGGTCGGTCCGCAGGCGGGTGAGGGAGGCGTCGATCTGCTTCTCGATCTGCTGCGGGGACAGGCCCCGGTCGGCCGGGTCGTCCGACATCGGGAAGTACACCTTGGTGGCCAGGACGTAGGAGTCGCGCGGGTGGGCGGAGAGGATCTCGCCCCAGGCCGTCTCCGCCGCTCCCCTGCCGTACGCGTTCGCGGTGTCGAAGAAGTTGATGCCGGCGTCGAAGGCCGCCTCGGTGCAGGCGCGGGTCGCGTCGGCCTCGACGCCGCCGGAGTAGGTGAGCCAGGAGCCGAGGGAGATCTCCGAGACCTCCAGGTCCGAACTGCCGAGTGTGCGGTACCGCATGGGGGCTCCTTCGCGACGGGCGCGGGATCGGGGTCTGCTCCGGTTCCCCTACCCTTCAGCTGATCGACACACCTGTGGATCAGGTTCCAAGACGGGGGAAAGCACATGACGTATCGCCGTGCGGTGATACCGGCGCTGTTCGGGGGCGTGCTCATCACGCTGCTGCTGTGGTGGGCGGGCGAGAGCGCCGAGGCACTGCGACTGCGCGGCAGCACCAGCGTGTTGGACATCGACTCCGTGAACGAGCTGCGGAACTGGCTCGCCCCCTGGTCGTACGACCTCTCGACGGCGTCCGCGGACCCCGCCACGGGAGGCGGCACCCCGTATGCCGACCTGTACCGCACCGGGATGCAGATCAGGTTCGTGGCGGTCCTCGGGTTCTTCGTGGCCGGCGCGCTGCTGCTGGTGCGCAGGATTCCGCCGACGCGGGGCCGGACCCCGGCCACCGTGCTCGCGCTGTGGGCCTGGGGCCCGGTGGCCGGCACGCTGGCCGTCACGGTCTCCGCGCCCTGGCTGATCGCCGCCCGCGGGCACGGGAGTTACCGGGTCCTGCCGCAGCTGGCGTCGGTGATCGCGTCGAGCGGGCCGGTCCCGGTGTTCGCGGGGCTCTTGACCGCCCTGCTCACGGTGCTCGTGGCGCGCGTGACCGCCAAGGGTGAGGAGTCGCCGGCCCGGCGGGACGTGCCGCCGCGGGCCGCCCGTGTCGCCGCGAGTGCGGGGACCGCGGTGGTCGCGGTGTCGCTGGTGGGCCTTTCCCATGTGTCGGTGGCGGCCTGGATCCAGACCTCCTTCAGCGGCCGCGGACTGCTGTCCGAGCCCGGCGACCTGCTGCGCGAGTGGCTGCTGCTGGGCAGTTGGGCGGGTCCGGCCGGCGGCCCGCTCGGCGACTGGCTGCTCTACCGGGCCGCCGACCTGCTGACGCTGGTCGTGGTGTGGTGGTCGCTGCGTCTGCTGCCCGGCCTGCTCACCCGGACCACGGCTCCAGCGATGGCGGTCAGTACGGTCTGCGCCGTCCTGCTCGGACTGACGGCAAGCCAGTTCGTGCGTACGGCGGTCGACGACACCGCCTCGGTGTGGGGCCCGCTGCACCTGTTCTCGGGGCTCGGCTCGAACGTCCCCGCCGCCCTGACCTTCGGCATCCTGGCGGGGGCGGCGGCGTTCGCGGCGCTGCGGCTGACCGGGGGCGGGAGCGACCGCGACGGGGACACCGCGAAGGTGCCCGAGCCGGACGCCGCGCCGCTCAGTCCTCCGCGGGCATGACCCGGGTGACCTTGCCCTTGGGGGTCGCCTCCAGGTAACCGGCCTGGCTGTACTCGTTGCTGAGGTAGACGGCCATGCCGAGCGGGGTGTCGAAGGTGTCGTTGGGCTGGCGCACCACCAGGTAACTGGCGTTCGGGTTGTCGACGTTGAGCTTCTTGCGCGCCTGCGCGAGCAGCGCGGGCAGCTTGTCCCAGTCGAAGGCATCGAGCCGGAAGGGCTGGTCGCCGCCGGAGAGAGTGCCCTTGATGATGCCCTTCTCCACGCCCTGCCCGGTCCGGTAGGTGTAGGTGTCGTACTTGCTGTCGCTGCCCTTGACCATCAGTTCGACGGACACGAAGTCGTCGTAGGCGGTGAAGTCGCCGAACCTGTCCCGGCCGGTCTCCTTCTCGATCGCCGCGATGGCGGTGCGGATGCCGCCCGGGGTGAGCAGGCTCGTGGCGGTGGAGCCCTTGGACTGCCGGGCGGCCGGGGCGGTGGACGGGGACCCGGTCGACTCGGGGGCCGAGGCGACGGACGGGGAGCGGGGGTCCGCCGCGGCACCCGAGCCGCCCGAGTCGCTCCCGAAGGGCAGCAGCCACCACATCAGGACCACGGCACCGGCGAGCGAGGCGCCGGTGACACCGAACAGGGCCCCCACGGCCGCACGGCTCCTCCCGCCCGCCCGTACCGGTGAGGTGACGGGCTGGGACGGGCCCGGTCCGGACCCGGGGTGGACCGGCGGCGGCCCGAACCCGGGGGCCTTCGTCGCGTGCCCGGGGACGGCGGCCGGACCGAAGGCAGCCGTCGGGGCGACGAAGGCCCCGGGGTACGAAGGCGCCGGGCCGGCCGGCGGCGCGGGCGACGGATAGGGCGCGGTCTGGTGCCAGGCGTGCGCCGGACCGGCCTGCCCCGACTCGATGTCGGCCAGCATCCGGTCCAGTTCGGCGGACGACGGCCGCGCCGCCGGATCACGTACGAGCACCCTCATCAGTACGTCGCCCAGGGCGCCGGCCCTGACCGGCGGCGGCACGTCGTCGTTGAGGACGGCGGCGAGGGTGGCGAGCGTGTTGCCGCGGCGCAGCGGGTGGTGGCCCTCCACGGCGGTGTACAGCATCATCGCCAGCGACCACAGGTCGGAGGCGGAACCGCCCTCATGGCCGGAGATCCGCTCGGGTGCCATGAAGTCGGGGGTGCCGATGATGGAGCCGGTGGCGGTGAGGCTGGTCGTCTCGCGGATCGCGGCGATGCCGAAGTCGGTGAGGACGGGGCGACCGTCGGACCGCAACAGGACGTTGGCGGGCTTGACGTCCCGGTGCTGGATGTCGGCCTCGTGCGCGGCGGTGAGCGCGGCCAGCACGCCCCGGCCGATGCGGGCCGCCTCGACGGGCGGCATCGGGCCCTGGGCCAGCCGGTCGGCCAGCGAGCCGCCGCTGACCAACTCCATGACGATCCAGGGGTAGGTGCCCTCTCCGCCGTCGACGATGTGGTGGATGGTGACGACGTTCGGATGGTCGATCCGGGCGAGGGCCCGCGCCTCGCGCAGGACCCGCTCCCGCAGGGTGCGCGCGCCGTGCGGGTCGTACTCGGCGAGGTCCCGGTCGGGCGGGCGGACCTCCTTGACCGCGACCATCCGGTGCAGCACCAGGTCCCTGGCCCGCCAGACCGTGCCCATCCCGCCGCCGCCGAGACGGGCCTCCAACTCGAAGCGCCCGTCGACGACTCGTCTGCCGGGGCCTTCGTCTGCCTCACTCATGGGCGGGAGCATAGTTGTCGCCGCCGACAGCGTTCGCCACCGCCCGAGCCTGGAGCGGGCCGCCCGTCCGGTCCTTGACCGGCGTCCGGCCTCAGTGAGCCGGGGTGCCCTCCGCCGTGCGGTGGGCCGTGGCGGTCTCTCCGGGCGCGGACTGGATGACGTGCGGCGTGGACTCGGCCGCGGTCGTGCCCTCGGCCGGGGCCGTGGGGGCCGGGGCCGCGCTCTCCTCCTTCATCGCCTTGGCCTCGCTCTTGAGGATGCGCATCGACTTGCCGAGGCCGCGGGCGGCGTCCGGGAGCTTCTTGGAGCCGAACAGCAGGAGGAAGAGGATCACCACGATCAACAGGTGCCAGGGTTCCAGTCCGTTGCGGAGCATTCCGTACGTCCCCTCTCGATGCTCATTGTTGCCAGCTTGCGCAACTGTACAACCCCCGACCCCCTCACCGCCTCATTGGTCGGAGTCCTTCTTGTTCGTCGCCGCCGCGTACGCCTGCGCCGGTGTCATGGCGACCCCGTTGAGCGAGACGGTCCGGTAAGGGCTCACCTTGGCGCAGGTCTTGGCCTCGTCGGCGGTCTGCGCGTGGGCGTTGGAGACGGCGGCCTTGGTGTCGGCGGGCGCCGGCGAGGACGTACCGCCGGGGTACGTGCTGCCGCTCGTCCAGTCCGCGCCGATCACCAGGGTCAGGCCGGTGCCCGAGCCCTGTTCGAGATGCGAGGCGGGCAGCCCCAGCGCCTTGGCGGCGGTCTGGGCCGCCGCCTTCCGACCGGTGCCGTAGGTGAGCGTGGTGGTCGTGGCGGGGCTGGGGGCGTTGGCCGTGGTCGTGGCGGAGCTGAAGCCCTGGCCGGTGAGCGCCGTCGCGACCTCGGAGGCCCGGCCGGTGATCGAGGTGCCGTTCTCGACGGTCACGGCGATCTGGGAGGCCGGCACCGCCGAGGCCGAGGCCGTCGCAGAGGCCGCCGCGGACTTCTTGCCCGAACCGGTGGTCAGGGACTGGTCGGCGGCGATGCTGGAGAACAGGTCCTTGGCGCCCGCTCCCACCACCACGCGGTTGCTGTTGGCCGGGTCGGGCGCGGTCTGCATCGTCGTGAAGGTCATCCGCTTGGTGGGCACCTTGTTCACGTCGGCCGCGAGCGAGATCAGCTTCTTGACACTGCCGAGGCCGTCGTCGACGGTCAGCGCCTTGGTGGCGGCGTCGGCGAGGTCGTAGACCGCGGTCGGGTCGGTGAGGGTGCCCGCGCTCTTGAACTTCCGGATCATCGCGCTGAGGAAGATGTGCTGGGAGACCGTACGACCGAGGTCGCTGCCGTCCCCGAAGCCGTGCCGGGAGCGGACGAACTCCAGGGCCGCCTCGCCCTTGAGGGTGTGGGTGCCCTTGGACAGCTTCAGGTGCGAGTAGGTGTCGTACACGTTGTCGCTGACGCACACGGAGACACCGCCGACCGCGTCGGACATCTTGACCACGCCGGAGAAGTCGAGCTTGACGAAGTGGTCGATGGGGATGCCGGTGAGCTGGTGGATGGTGGCGACCTGGCAGGCGGGGCCGTACTGGAGGGCGCTGTTGATCTGGCCGTAGTAGCCGGACGTGGACTGACCGTTCTCGCTGTCCTTGCAGGCCGGGACGTTGACCATGGTGTCGCGGGGGATGCTCATGACGGTGGCGTTGGAGCGGTCCGCGGATATGTGCACCACCATCTGCACGTCCGCGTTGCCGTTGCCGGTCTGCACGCCGGTCCGTGAGCAGCCGCCGCCGAGCTTGCAGTCCGCCTTGCTGGTGCGGCCGTCGGACCCCATGACCAGGATGTTGATCGGGGTGCGGCCGAACGCGTCGGCCTTCTCCGAGCCGCCCTTGCCGTCGAGCGCGACGCTGTTGATGTTGCCGTTGAGGTGCTGGTAGAACCACCAGCCCGCCCCGGCCGTGGCCAGCACCAGGACGGCCAGACACAGCCCGACGATCTTCAGCACCCGCCTGCCGCGCCGCACCGGGCGCACCCGGCGACGCGACCCCTTGCCGCCGTGCGAGCGGGCCGCCTCCCTGGCCGCGGCCCGGCCTCCGGGCCGGTGCGCTCCGCCGGATCCGCCCGCGCGCTGTCCGGGCACCTGGCCGGTGCGGCTGCGCGTGGCCTGACCGCCCGGGCTGTCCCACCGGTCGCTCATCTACCACTCCCACGAAACGGTCGGGCCTGTCAGGCCGGGCCGAGGGGTGGCGGCCGGGCCTGCGCGGCGGTGTGCAGGCAGGCCAAGCCGGAACTTCGCCTAGGTTGCGTAGTTGCGCAATCTAACAAACCCCTGGCCCGGCCAGCACCGAGCCCGCCGGAATTCACAGGTGAGGCATCTCATGGAGAAACGCGGCAACCTCCACCACATCTCAGCCCTCGGCCACGGCTCTGCCCGCCCGCGCCCAGTTGGCGTGCAGCTTGTCCAGGTACGCCTGGGCCTGACTGCCCGGGGTCGCGCCGCGGGCGAAGGCCAGCATGTTTCCGGCGCCCGTGTTGTAGCCGAGGGCCAGCAACTCGTCCTCGGTCCAGCGCGTCGACCGGGCGGCGGGCAGCTGGGCCGCCAGGTCGTGCAGGTACCAGGCCTCGGCCTCGATGGCGAGGTCGCGGTCGTCGGGCAGCTCCTGCCAGCTGCGGTTCGCGAAGTCCCGGCCCTTCTTGACCTCGTCGAAGGTGGCGCGGTGCATGTTGGCGACACCGAAGGCCGCGTCGGGACTGACCCTCTGCCAGGCTCGCTCCAGAGCCGGGTCGTGCGGCTTGTACGCCTCGTTGTAGAGGATCGCCATCACCAGCCGTGCACTGACACCGGCCTGCCGGGCGCGGTCGCGCACCTGGGAGGCGTAGTCGGCGGGGTCGTACGACGAGGAGGTCGCGGCCGGGGCGGAAGGAGCCGAGGACGTCGCGGCCGGGGCGGAAGGAGCCGTCGGACCGGCTGACGTGGTCGGCGTGGGGGTGGAGCCCCGGACCGGGGGCGTGGAGTCGCCCTGGGAGGTGTTGGCGGCGCGCACCACGACGTAGAGGGCGAGGACGATGACGGGCAGCCGGCGCCGACGCCATGACGCCCGGACACCGGACATGCCTCTCCCCCTCCTCCGCCCGGCGTCCTTCGTAGCGGAGGGGGACTAAGAGCGGCGTGAGGCGATGCTGTGGGCGGCCGGGGCGGTACGGGCGGTCAGCTGGCCGACCATGACGCGGACGACGGTCACGATGTCGGGGTCGTCGACGTAGTAGACCTGCCGGCGACCCTCACGGCGGGACCGCACGAGCCCGGCGAGTTTCAGTTTCGCCAGGTGCTGGCTGACCGCGGGGAGCGCGCCGCCCACCCGGTCGGCGAGGTGGGTGACATCGCTCTCGCCCTGGGACAGCGCCCACATGAGGTGCAGCCGGGCCGAGGAGGCGAGCAGCCCGAACACCTCGGCCGCCTCGGTGAGCACCTCGGCGGACGGATCCTCGAAGCCACCAGCGAGTGCCGCCACAGTCCCCTCCTGCCCGCCCCGGTCACGGTCAACACACGTGCGCTGCCTCAGTGTAGGGGCGGCGGGCGAGGGGGCGGGCAGCTCGCTGACGGTTCATCGATTGCGCAATGTAATAAGTCCGTGAAAGAACATCGACGACTTGCCATCAGTCGTCGCCGGAGCTCACCACTCCCCCGCTCGGGTCCATAGGCTTGCGCAACCAAGCAACCCGAAGCTTCGGGGCCGGGCGTACCGCGCCCGGCCCCGTCCCGACCGGAGGACTACGACGTGGGCATCATCGGCTGGATCATCCTGGGCCTGCTCGCCGGGGCCATCGCCAAGATCCTGCTGCCGGGCCGCGACCCGGGCGGCCTGATCGGCACCACCCTCATCGGCATCGCGGGGGCGTTCGTCGGCGGCTGGCTCTCCGCCCGCTTCCTGGACCGCCCGGTGGAGAGTCACTTCTTCGACCTCTACACCTGGGGCGCGGCGATCGGCGGCTCCCTGGTCCTGCTGATCGGCTACCGCCTGCTGTTCGGCAACTCGCGCGACTGAGCGGACGGTTGGCTGCGGAGCAAGGGCAGCACTCCGCACTCCAGGAGGTACGGAGTGCGGGGAGCACGGGCGCGCCCTACGCCTCACGCCCGACCTGGCGCCTCTCGCGGAACAGGACGGTGAGTGGCACGCGGACGCCGTAGCCCACCGGGCGCCGGGTGATGGAGGCGCCGGCGCTCTCGACGCGGGCGAGCTGGTGCTCGGCGAGGTCCAGCAGGGCGCGCTGCAACGGCCGGAACCCAGGCACCGTGGCATCCGCCAAGGCTCGTGAGTCGGTCAGGGACTTCCTGGTCTTACGGCAGGTCAGGGCGACCAACTCCCTTACGGCCGAGGTGTCCTGCCCCTGTTCGAGGTCGGCGCGGGTGACCCCGGAGCGGTCCAGGTCCTCCTGCGGGAGATAGAGGCGCCCCTCCTTCAGGTCGTCGGTGAGGTCGGTCAGGAAGTCCAGGCGCTGGAGCCCCTCGGCGAACGACCGGCAACGGGACCGGAAGGACTCGCCGCCGCCTCCCTCGTACTGGAGATCCTCGATCAGCATCAGGGCGGGCAGGGCTAGGTGGTCGACGTACCGCTGGAAGTCGGCTTCGGTGGCGTGGCCCGTGAAGTGCAGTTCCTCGGTGGTGGCCTTGAGGTAGGTGTGCACCCAGTGGTGCGGCAACTGCCGTACGGCCACGGTGTGCAGGAAGGCCCGCAGTACCGGGTCGTCGGCGTGGCCGGACCGCAGCCCGGCGGTGACCTGCTCGGCCCAGGCGTGCCAGCGCGGCAGGCGTTCCTCCAGCGGTCCCTGGTCGGCGAGGTCGTCGGTGCGGGCGAGGAAGGCGTAGGAGGCGACCACGTGCGGGTGCAGTGCCGGGGTCACCAGCAGCCGTACGGCGGCGTAGTGGGCGAGGATCCTGCGGGCGAAGACCGGGCGGCGGTCGAGTAGTCCGCGCGCAGGGCCCGGTCCCGCACTCCGGCGGCCGTCAGTCTGCGGTCCCAACTCGGCACGTGCTACCACCCTTTGCTCTCCGACGGGGTCTCCACGGACCGGGTCGCCACGACACCGGAAGAGACGGACGGGGTGACCTTAACCCCCGCCGGATCCGCGGTCGGTCGGCCGGGGGCGTGGTTCAACCTTCCCTTCGCTCAGGTCAGTTGACGCGGAAGACCTTCCACCGTTGGCGGCGGAGGACTGGGCCACACCGGCCACCGGACCGCTGTTCCTGTGGGCGCCGGAGAGGGCGCTGCTCAGGTGGCGCGCAGGGGCGGTCGGTGTCGGTCGGTCGGCGGAGGTGCGGTCGAGCCTCGGACGACGAGTTCGACCGGGGGTTCGTCGGCGAGCGGCGGCTCGGCGTCGGGGTGCTCGACGGCGTGCACGAGCAGCCTGACGCCCTCCCGTGCGGCGGCCTCGAAGGGCTGACGCACGGTCGTCAGGGGCGGGGAGACGTAGGCGAAGACGGGGTTGCCGTCGAACCCGGCGACACTGATGTCCTCCGGCACCCGTCGGCCCGCCTCCCGCAGGGCGTGGACGAGGCCGATGGCCATCTCGTCGCCCGCGGCGAACACCGCGGTCACCGACACGTCCGAGGCCAGCGCACGCCCGGCCGCGTATCCGGACTCCGCCGACCAGTCGCCGTTGAGCAGCGGCGGCTCGTGCGCGCCCCGGGCGGCCAGCGCGTCCCGCCAGCCCTCGATCCGGTCCTTGGTGACATACCACTTCCGGGGACCGGCGAGATGGTGGACGGTCTCGTGTCCCAGCTCCAGCAGGTGCTCGGTGGCGGCCCGTGCCAGCTCCCGGGTGCCCAGGCTCGCCGTCAGCGTCCTGGAGCCGGTGAAGGAAGGCGGTGCGCCGAGGAAGAGGACGGGGACGTCGACGCGGAGCGGTACCTCTCCCTTCACCACGGGTTCGGACACGATGACCCCGTCCACGCCCTGTTCGAGGAGTGACCCCAGGGCGCCGGCGATGCCTGCCGGGGCACCGTCGGGCGTGTTGATCACGCGGAGGGCGTACCCGGCGTCCCGTACGGCGTGCTCGATGTGCACCAGAAGGGAAGCGGTTCCATAGCCCGCGGTGCCCAGGGCGACGACTCCGAGGGAGCGGGTGCGTCCGGAGGCCAGGGCGCGGGCCGCGTGGTTCAGGCGGTAGCCCAGCTCCTCCGCTGCCGCGAGGACTCGGCGTCGTGCCTTGTCGGAGACGTACGGCTCGTCGTTGAGCACCCGGGAGACCGTCTTGCGCGACACCCCGGCCAGCCGTGCGACGTCCGCGCTGCGCGGCACCTGCGCGCTCTGGTCGCGCCCGGCTTCCGGCGTCATCGGCTCTCCTGTGGCTCCGTCCCGCGGTGCAGGTCAGTCATGGTGACCGCGCGGTCTGACCGCGCGGTCATGTGTACGTCGCCGGGAGGGGACGCGTCAAGGGTTTCGACCGTGCCGCCTCAGCTCTGCCTGATGTCCGAAGGATCCCAGAAAGCGCTTCCCCCGCCTTGGGCGGGAGGGCATCAAGCCTGCTCAGGGATCAGCCGAAACCGGCGAGTGTGCGTTCTCGCGGCATCCGCCTCATTCAAATGCCGCATCCGCCTCATACAGATATTCGGACACTTGGTCTTGACAGTGACCCCACACAACGAACACTCTTCCAGGCATCGCCGATCGTCTCTGTGCGATCACGTTTGATTCTGATCAGTTGGTGAGGTCTAGCTCACCACCGTCTCATCGGGTCGTCGTACCGAAGCCCGGGTACGTCGGCCCTGTCAGGAGCCGCAATGCAGGACCTCTCCCCCTCGGGTCTCTCCCTTCCTTCGCCCAGCCGCCGCAGTCTGTTGCGGGGTGTGGGTGGTGCCGCTCTGCTCGCGGGTGCGGGTGTGCCGTTGCTGAGTGCCTGCGGTGGCAGTGGCAGCTCGTCGGACCCGAAGACCGTGAGTGTGGGTTCGAACGATTCGGATGCGGTGCCGAAGAAGGCGTACGCGGCGGTGTACGCGGCCTTCGAGAAGCAGTCGGGTCTGACGGTGAAGGTGAACACGAAGGACCACAACACCTTCCAGGAGCAGATCAACTCGTATCTGCAGGGCACGCCGGACGATGTGTTCAAGTGGTTCGCGGGGTACCGGATGCAGTTCTTCGCGCAGAAGGGCCTGGCCTCTCCGATCGATGATGTGTGGGAGACGATCGGGGCGAACTTCCCGGACGCGATGAAGAAGCTGTCCAAGGGGGCGGACGGCAAGTACTACTTCGTGCCGATGACGACGTACCCGTGGGCGCTGTTCTACCGCAAGAGCGTGTTCGCGCAGCACGGCTACCAGGTGCCCACGACGTGGGATGAGCTGGTGGCGTTGTGCAAGCAGATGAAGAAGGACGGTCTGGTGCCGATCGCGTTCGGCGACAAGGACGCGTGGCCGGCGATGGGCACCTTCGACCAGATCAACTTCCGGCTGAACGGCTATGACTTCCATGTCGAGCTGATGGCGGGCAAGGCGTCGTGGACGGATGCGAAGGTCAAGGGCGTCTTCGATCACTGGGCGGAGCTGTTGCCGTATCACCAGGACGGTTTCATGGGCCGGACCTGGCAGGACGCGGCGCAGACGCTGGTGGCGAAGAAGGCGGGGATGTATCTGCTGGGCACGTTCGTGGCGCAGCAGTTCACCAACCAGGCCGATCTGGAGGATCTGGACTTCTTCGCGTTTCCTGAGATCAACCCGGCCTATGGGCAGGACACGGTGGAGGCGCCCACCGACGGTTTCATGGTGGCCAAGTCGCCCAAGAACAAGGACGGCGTGAGCAAGCTGCTTGAGTACCTGGGCACCCCGGCGGCGGAGGAGCTCTACCTCAAGGGCGACCCGAGTGTGGTGGCGGCCTCGAACAAGGCGTCCACCTCCGCGTACTCGGCGCTGCAGAAGAAGGCGTTCGACATGATCGGCGGGGCCAAGAGCCTGACCCAGTTCATGGACCGCGACTCGCGCCCGGACTTCACCTCGACGGTGATGCAGCCCTCGCTGCAGAAGTTCCTCCAGAACCCCAAGGGCGTGGACAGTCTGCTGTCCTCGATCGAACGCCAGAAGAAGACGATCTTCGCATCGTCATGAGCATCGACACCCGGACCCCGAAGGCGGCGCCCGCCGAGCCGCCTTCGGGCACCACCCCCCGCAACGTCCCCCAAGGGCACAAGCGTCTGCTGACCCGCCGCGACCGCATCACGCTGGCCTTCATGGCGGGCGTGCCCACGATCCTGCACGTGCTGCTGGTGTGGGTGACCGCGCTGG